>JAZSAR010000054.1:0-9599 GCA_045601965.1 Clostridia bacterium | reverse complement strand
AATTCCGGAAATACATATAGCTACTGAATTTATATTGCCCTCTCCGATAGATGGAATAATAAGCCCAAAAATTGATGCGGCAAGCATAACACCTGCGGCAAAAGATAAAAATAAGTCATTGGTTTTGCTTGTTATTCTTTTAAATATAAAACCTAATAGGGCACCTAAAATGGTGGCACCTCCAACGCCTAAGGCGGTTAATAACACTATAATCATAAAAGCCTCCGTTCACTACAGTATATGTGAACGGAGGCTTTTTGTTATTTTTCAAATATGTATCTTTCGCCGGGTGTAAAGAGCTTAAAGCTCTGATCGGGATTTAATTTATAAACTAAGTCAACAAAATATGCGGGGTTAACTTCATTTACAGAATATAAATCAAAGTGAGTGGGAATTAAAAGGGATGCACCTGCTTCTTTTGCAAGGGTAATTGCCTCAACTGAATCGAAGCAGCCGATAATGTCCTTTACAACGGTTCTGAAATAGTCCCTGCCGTTTATGGGAATCATTAAAATGTCAGCACCTTTTATTCTTTCGATGAGCCCGTCATACATACAGCAGTCGCCTGAATGGAATACCTTTGTACCGCCGAAGGAAATTACAAAGCCAAGCTCGTGGTAGTTACCGGCATCATCGGTATTAAGCTGTTCATGAGCGGCGGGAACGGGAGTGAAGGAAATTCCGCCGTCGAGTGTATATTCTTTATCTGCAACAACGCCGTGGATTTTGTCCTTTGCTATGCCATAGTCTGTGAATTCGTCACAGAATGTGACGGATGCAAAAAACTCAGCCTTTTTATTAACGGAAGCGATAGCTGTAATGGTATAGGGGTCGGCGTGATCCTTATGAGCGTGGGTGCAGAAAACATAGTCGATGAAATCAAGCTCCTCGCCCTTTATGGGAGCGGGGTATTTTCTTACCCATTTAACCAGTTCGCTGCAGCAGTTTTTATCAACATAATCCGAAAGATAACCGTCGATTAAAGTGTAGGTTTCATTGTACTTTACGATAAAGCCTACCTGACCTAAATAAAAGCAGGCAATCTGACCTTCCGCAAGGCGGGTGTTTAATATTTTTTCCTTGAGATTCATAAAAAAACTCCTTCTTTTCTATATTTTGTAAAAACACTATTGACAATTGTGTCACAGTGCGATATAATAATTATATCAAGAAGTTGATACATTGTCAATAGGAAAGGAGAATTCTTTTGAGAAAATTTATAAGTCAGCAGGATATGAGGATAGCAAACATACTTGAAGTCCTTTCGCTGATAAGAAAAGAAAAGTCCGTAACCCGTAAGGAAATACAAAATCTTATGGGGCTTTCCTGGGGCGGAGTAAGCCAGATTGTTTCCCGCTTGCTTGAGCTTTCCTATGTTGTTGAAGAAAAAAGTCAGGATAATATTTCATCCGGAAGAAGACCGGGATGCATCGGAATAAATGCAGCCGATAACTATATCATTGGTATTGACGTAAATATGTCAGGTCTTTATGCGGTTGTGATAAACCTTAAAAACGAAATCATATATGAAGAGGCGAAAACTCCCGATATTACGGATAAGGACAGCTTCCTTGCATCCATATATGAGCTTTTGGACTCGGTTACCGAAAAGTATAAGGAGAACACCATTCTTGCATTGGGTGTTGCCATGCAGGGTGAGGTTGATACGGATGCGGGAATATCTTTAGGCATTTCTGTCAGCGGCTGGGAAAATATTGCCCTTGCCGATATGCTGACAGAGCGTTATGGTGTTCCTTCTTACATAGCTCACGATCCCGACTGTATTCTTTCTGCGGCGGCAAGAGAAAACAAGGAGGATGCAATACTTGTCCGTATTGATAAGGGACTGGGTATGGCGGTTATCAAAAACGGCAATCTTATTATCGGTTCAGGTATGCACGAATTAGGAAGATGCAAGTTTTTAACAGATAAGGGAGAAGAGGCGCTTCACAGGGTATACTTCAAATCAGGCAAATCCGCAGAAGAAAAAAATGAAGCCCTTGCCTTTGTAATTGCAAACTCAATTATTCTTTTCAACGTTAAAAAGCTTTTAGTTTGCGGAACAGCCTTCAATGAGGAAGAGGAGCTGGCAAAATTAAAGGCTCTTTTGGAAAAGCATGCTTCAAGGACGCTGGACATCAGAAGATACGATGTAAAACGTGCGGCATTCGGTGCGGCAATCTTTGCGATAGAGGACTACTTAAAGTATATAAAGTAATTTTTTTCAATAAAGAAAAAATTACGGACCTCTCCCGTACCGTTCAAGGGGAGGGAGAGTAAAAGAAAAATCCGAATTGGGATTTTTTCGTTAAGCTATATCGATAGAAATATATTATAATTTTGATAAAAAATAAAGTGGGTTTTCCCATTTTATTTTAAATAAAAATATCACAGAATGATAAAAGAGAGGCGGTAAATTTATGAAATCTGTTGTTATTGAAAAGCCCGGCGTAATGGTGTTCAAGGATTCTCCTGTTCCTTCCATCCCCGAAGGCTTTGTAAGAGTTAAGGTTAAGGCTGCGGCTGTTTGCGCAACTGACCTTGAGGTTATTGACGGTAACATCCCTGCAAACTATCCTCTTATTCCCGGTCACGAGTGGAGCGGTATTGTTGAGGCTGTAGGTGAGGGTGTTGATCCTTCATGGATTGGTGAAAGAGTTGTGGGAAGCAACGATGTTGTTTGCTTAAAGTGTGAAGCCTGCAGAAAGGGCGAATGGAGATACTGCAAGAGCTTTGAGGAAATCGGCTTCAAGAGAAACGGTGCATATTCTGAGTATATCGTTGTTCCTGCTTACGGTCTTTGCCACCTTCCCGAAAACGTAAGCTTTGCTCACGCATCCCTTTGTGAGCCTTTGGGCGTTGCCCTCGGTACAATGAAAAAATCCCACGCAAAGCTTGGCGATACCTGTATGATTATGGGCGCAGGCTCCATCGGTCTTTGCACATTGGCTGTTGCAAAGGCTATGGGACTTTCAAAAATAGTTGTATGTGCCACAACAAGAGGAAGACTTGACCTTGCCGAGAAGATGGGCGCATATGCAACCATCGCCACAAAAGAGCAGGATTTAATGGAAGAAATGAAGAAGATTCATCCCGAAGGAACAGACGTAATAATTGATGCAACAGGTATTGAAGAATGCATTCAGAACTGCCTGAAGCTTTGCAAGAAGGGCGGAACCGTTGTACTTGCAGGCTACGGCAGAGGCAAGATTATGAACATCAGAATTGACGATATTCATATAAACAACCTTCACTTAATAGGTGCGGGAAATAACTGGAATATGCACCAGAAGGCTGTTGACTTGTTGGCAAGCGGCATTGTAAACCTTGAAGACTTTATAACAGAGGAGCTTCCGTTAGAAGACTTTGAAAAGGCAATTGAACTTGCAAGAAAGCGTCCCACCGGATTTGTTAAGGCGGTATTCACCTTATGATTGCAGGAATTGACTTAGGGACATCCTCTGTCAAGGTTTTAATAACAGATAACGGAAAAACCGTAAAAAAGGCAAAGCGCACATATACCGAAAGAAGTGTGGATGCCTGGCTGAAGGCGGTATCGGAAGCACTTTCTGAGATAAGCCGTGGCATAAAAATTGATGCTGTTTCCTTATCCTCCCAGGTTGGGACATATATAATAAACGGAAGCGACATCATTTCCTGGCAGGATCCAATCGGAAAAGAAGAGGTTGCAAGGATAAAAAAGGACATTTCAAAAGAAGAATTTGCATTTGAAATTTCAATGCCTCATCCCGAGGTTATATCCTATCCCATGCCGAGGCTTCTTTACATAAAGGAGCATTATGATGCAAAAAGTGTCTGTCAGCCAAAGGACAAAATCTGCCAGATGCTGACGGGCAATCCGGTGAGCGACATATATTCCTGGCGTGGTCTTGCAAATCTTGAAACGGGTGCTTACAGCAAGAAGATGCTTTCCTATTTAGGCGTTGATGAAAGCATTCTTCCGCCCCTTAAAAGCCCCTTTGATTTAGCGGGATATGTGACAAAGGAAGCATCGGAAAAAACCGGGCTTGCCGAGGGCACACCCGTGTACCTCGGGTGCAACGACTACTATGCAGGGCTTCTTGGAATGGGAATTGTCGAAAGCGATATGCTTTTTGACATAACAGGAACCAGCGAGCATATAGGAATCACCACCGACAAGCTTTCTCTTGACACAAAAATGGTGACGGGCCCGTACTTTGTGTCGAACGTACACTACGGTGTTACGGCATCCGGAGGAACAAGCCTTGATTTCGGAATTGAAAAGTTCGGTTTTGAGGGAATTGATGTGGAAAAATCCCTTTCAAACGATGCGCCGATTTTCCTTCCTTATTTGAAGGGAGAGCGTGCTCCCGTATGGGACAGTAATGCCAGGGGAATGTTTTTTGGAATAAGCGATAAAACCACAAAAGAGGATATGGCGTACAGCGTTTTGGAGGGCGTTGCCTTCAGCGCATATCATATTTACGAAAGCCTTGAAGACAACGTTGATGCAAAGTACATCATAACCGCAGGCGGTGCGGGTAAGGACGAGAAGTTCAATAAGATAAAGTCAAGTCTCTGGAACCTTCCTGTTGTAACCTTGGAGGAGACGGACACTTCGGCATACGGCGCGTGTATGATAGCATCTGTTGCATCGGGCATATATAAGGACATTAAAGAGGCGGCAAAGGCAATGTGCCGCATAGAAAAAAGGGTAGAGGCAAAGGAAAATCCCTTACTCAGACAGCGTTTCGAGCTTTATAAAAAGCTTTATGAATCAAATAAACAAAATTTTGAAGAATTCAGGAGGTTAGCAAAATGAGTTGTGTTATTTTCGGAGCCGGCAAAATTGCACGTGGCTTCATCGGACATCTTTTGTACTTAAGCGGAATCGAATTTACATTCGTTGAAAAGTTTGACGGTCTTACAGACCTTATGAATGAACGTGGACAGTACACAGTAAACATTTTAGGTAACGAAAAGGAAAACTGCGTTGTTAAGGGTGCAAAGGCATTAAAGTTTTCCGAAAAGGAAAAAATTGCCGAGGCAATCGCAAATGCCGATGCGGTATTCAATGCAGTAGGCGGTAAAAACTTGGGCGAAATCGTGCCCTATCTTGCGGCAGGTATTGAACTTAAGGCTAAAAAGGGCGGCTATATCAACTTCGTAACCTGCGAAAACTGGAAGCAGCCTGCAGACATTTTAAGAAACGGAATTTCAGAAATTATCTCTGACGAAGCAAGAGAATATTTTGAAAACAACGTTGGTATCACAGAAGCAGTTATTATGCGTTCTGCCATCGAATCATCAAAGGAGCTTCTTGAAAAAGATCCCCTGATCGTAAACGTGCAGAACTTCTGGGAGCTTCCTGTTGACGCATCAAGAATCAAGGGCAGCTTACCTGAAATCAAGGGACTTAAGTTAATTGAATCCTTCACAGGCTTTTTGGAGAGAAAGTTCTACACCTACAATGCGGCAAACGGAACCGTTTCCTTCCTTGGTGCATTAATGGGCTATGAAAAGATTGCAGATGCGGCACACGACGAGAAGATTCTTGAAATCTTAGACGGTGTATATCAGGAAACAGCACGCGCACTTTCCATAAAGCATAACTTCCCCTTAGAGGAACAGCTTGCATTTACATTGACATCCAAGAATAAGCTTCAGGACTATACAATCGTTGACTTTATTGAGAGAAACGCGAGAGATCCGATCAGAAAGTTAGGTAAGGATGACCGTCTGGTTGGCTCTGCACGTCTTGTATTATCCTGCGGAATCAAGCCCGAAAACTTAGCTATTGCAATAGCTGCGGCGATGTACTATTACAACGAAACAGACGAATTTGCAATCAAGCTTAAGGAAATGAGAGAAAACGAAGGCATCGATGCAATCTTAGAGAAGGTTTGCTCACTTGAGCCCAACGGCGAGCTTGGTATGATGGTTAAGGAAAAGATAGAACTTCTTAAGTCCTGGGGGTACATAAAATGAGTAAAATAGTTGTAGTTGGTGCCGGAAAAACAGGCAGAGGCTTTATAGGAAGATTACTCTCGGAAGACAATGCCGAAATTATGTTCATCGATAAGGATAAGGCATTGGTTGATGAATTAAATGCAAAAAAGGAATTTACCGTTCGCTTTTTCGGCGGCGTTAGAGAAGACTTTAAGGTTACAAACTTTAACGCTTATACCTGGGATGAGGTTGAATCAATAGATACTGACCTTATCTTGGTTTCCGTTGGCGGTCAGAACTTAAAGGATGTTGGTGCATCACTTTCGCCCCTCTTAAAGGACGATAAGCACTATACAATCATTACCTGCGAAAACTCATCAAAGCCTTCTGTGGTTTTGGGCGAAGCAATCGGAAACAAGGACATTTCCGTAAGCGAATCAACAGTTTTCTGCACAACAACAGATGACGGACTTAACATAGATTCCGAAAACTATCCCTACCTTCAGTGCAACGCCGATTTACTTGGCGGTTACGAAATGAAGATTAAGGGCATCCGTCCCATCGACAATTTCGGAAACTTCCTGACAAGAAAGTTATACACCTACAATGCGGCAAGCTGTGTAATTGCATATCTTGGCTATATCAAGGGCTATTCCGACTATGCAAAGGCTGCAAACGATCCCGAAATACTTGAGCTTCTTGATAAAAACTATGAAGTTACAAATAAGGTGCTTTGTAAGGAATTCGGCTATGATGAAGCTGATCAGGCTGAATTTGCGGCACTTTCCAAGGAAAAGTTCTGCAGTAAGGTAATTGTTGATACCGTTGCAAGAAATGCAAGAGACCCCGAAAGAAAGCTTGCAAAGGGCGAAAGAATTATGGGCCCCATGGTTATGATTTACGAAAACGGAATTATGCCTGAGGTACTTATAAAGACAGCAGCTGCAGCGCTCCTTTATGATAACGAAAAGGATGTTACCTGGAGAGAAATGAAGGCGGCAAAGTCCAAGGGAGAAATCCTGACAGAGCTTTGCGGACTTGAAGCCGGAAGTGAGCTTTACAACGCAATACTTGCCGAATGTGCAAAAATTGAAAAATAAGTAAGAAAAAAGAGGAAGCAATGCTTCCTCTTTTTATGTTGCTTGACAGGAAAGATTATGTATGTTATATTTTAGATAAGCTTAAACGGAAAAAATTACAAGATAATTGCATAGAGTTAGGGGAATATCCGGGGGCGTAATAACAAAAGCATAAAAAAGAGACCGAAAAATGTACGTCCCTAAATGGTATTTATTGACATGTTTAATGAATTATGATAAATTAAAGCTGGTGTAATTTAAAATACATTTTGTAATAGGAGATGCGAAGTATGAAATATGATAAGTTTCACAACTGCTTAAGACTGCAGATAACCTGCGATGAATTAAGCGAAAAAAGAATTGAAGCATTGGTAGCTCATTGCGTCAATTACGGCTTTGACAATGTAATGCTGATGATAAATACGGAAGAATTTAATATTGGTCATATCACCTTAGAGGAAGCAAAGCCCTGGGTGGACGTTCTTAAAAGGGCAAAGGAAAAATTAGAGGAAAAGGGAATTGCGGTCAGCTTAAATAACTGGATGGAGCTTGGACATGCTGACCGAGGAAGAACATTAAAAAAGGGACAGGAAAATTTTGAAACCATGGTAGATATGTACGGAAGAAAAAGTACCTTGGCCGCCTGTCCTATGGGAAAAAACTGGCGCAAATACTTTACCGACTATGTTAAATATATCGTTGGTGAACTTAAGCCGGATACATACTGGATTGAGGACGATTTCAGGCTTTACGGACATGCTCCGCTTCAGGGCTTCGGCTGCTGGTGCGATGAGCATATGGCTTACTATAACAGGGTTCTTGGCACAAATTATACTCGTGAGGAAATGGTGGCAAAGGTCTTTGCCCCGGGAGATGTATCGCCCGAGCGCAAGCTATGGCTTGATACAGCAAGAGATACCATGAATAGCTTGGCTAAGGAAATAACCGACGCAGTAAAGTCGGTAAGCCCTGATACGGATGTGGCGCTTATGAGCTCGGGACCTGAGGGAGGCTGCATTGACGCAAGAGATTGGGATGAACTTTTCTCCATTATCGGCAATGGGGGACACAAGATTAACCGTATCCATTTGCCCTATGAAGAGTGTATCGGAAAAGAATATATCTACAATTTAAATAGAATCTCCATGGCAGTGAGAGCATTTACAAAAGACGACATAATAGTTATGCCTGAGGTTGAGTACGGGTCTTCGTCCTTGTATTTAAAAAGCACACGCTATTTAAGGTTTATGCTTGAAGCGTCGATTCCCCTTTTATGCTCGGGAATGACTTATTCGATTTACGATTTTATTGGTAACGGAGTACGCGAATCTTTCGGCTTCGGCAAGGTCGTAAAGGAAATGCGCCCGTATATGCAGGCGGTAGAGGATTTGGGACTGAAATTTTCCTCACTCACCGGTGTTATTGTTCCCACAGAGGTTGACGGGTCATATAAGCTTCCGGGTCGCGGCGATTGCTGGGCACTTTTACCGAGAGAATATCATTTTGCAGCATTGCTTTCGGGCTTCGGTGTAAATTATGCTTATAGCAGAGAAAAAGCCTTTAAGGGAAAAACCATCTTCTTATGCGGAAATTCGGTTTCTTATTTCAGTGATGATGAGCTTAAAAAGCTATTCGCCGATAATTACATAATTATTGAAGGGGGCGGTGTTATCGCTCTAAAAAACAGAGGGCTTGAATCCCTGATTTGCGTAAAAGACGCAGAAAAGGTAGCCGAGGATACAGGCTATCATACCTACGAGGAGGCGGCCGACAAGAAGCTTGCAATTGACGGGATTGAGGGCTTAAGAGCGTCGTGCCGCAAAGGAACGGGAGAGTTTCTTAAAATAACCTACGATGGAGAAGTTAAGACACAAACCTATGTCTGCAACGAAAATATGGAGCGTTTGGCTCCGGCTGTTGTAACAGGTAACGGCTTTATGGTATGGCCTTATATTTTGGTGGATAAGCATGCAAAGCAGTTTATGGATTTAAGGCGTTATTTTATGCTTAAAGCTATTTCAGAGCATACCGAAGATTGCATTATATGCGACATTTTCGGAGTCAGCCCGTATTATTATAAAGAAGAGAATAAAAAGGTTATTATGCTCTTAAACGGAAATATAGATGATTACGATCAAATTCCGCTTCACGTGGGAAAGCTTTCGGTAAACGGAATAAAGCTTATCAATAAAAAGGGCGAAGAAGAAAAGGTCGAATTTGAGAGAGATAAAGAGCGCCTTGTGGTAAAGACTCCCTTAGAGGGCATGTCCTCCGTTGTGCTTATTATAGAATAAAACAGCGGAAAAACATGTTTCCTGCTGTTTTTGCTATCAGTTAGAGTGGTAAGGATTATGTCCTTTGCAGGGGTAATTCCGGGAAAGGAAATTGTGTTTGGGACAAAGCCATTGAAGCAAGCTTTCTGCCTTGATTTTCATGGTACATAACAGAAAGTAAAAAAAGTTACTTCCTCTTATGCGGAGGATAATAATATTTTGTAGGGGATAAGCCAAAATGCTTTTTGAACTCAACGGAAAAATGCTTGTAATCGGAATATCCGCACATTTCAGATATCTGTTGCAGCGAATGATA
>JAZSAR010000053.1:0-4585 GCA_045601965.1 Clostridia bacterium | reverse complement strand
GTAGATGTAATTTTCCTTGACTACTCCAACGGCGGACATACATATCAGAACACAATACACGTTCTCGCAAATGCGTTCCGTGATGCAAGAAAATCAGGCGTGAAGGCACCTTCGATATCTACAATGAACAACCTGGCAGTTAATCCCTTTAATTCTGCAAGAGCAATTGCGGCACAGTATTACACCTGCTTTGTGGAAAACGACTATTCCGATATCTGGTACTATAAGGACGGAAAGCCTCTACTTTACGGCTGGATGGATTATGAAAACTACTCAAGTGAAATAAAGACAGAGGCAGAGGAAAAGCTCTTTAAAGAAATTGACTCGATGTTTAACGTTAAGTACAACGGTCCGAGAAACGGCGAAGCAAAGAAAGATGAGTGGATGTGGCTTGAAAACTTCCCCCAGACTCTCCGTGACGTAAATCCCGAAACAGGCAGAGTTGGATATGTGGTTGTGGGCGTAGGCATCAACCAGTCCACAGTTTACGGACAGAGAGAGGTTGGCGTATTTTCCGACCCATACTGCAAGGGCAGAGCATTCTCCGAAGCCTTTGGTGAAGACTATACCGAAAAAGGTATGAGAGAAGCATACTTCTTCCGTGAACAGGCAGCTTTCGCTCTTGATGCCGATCCCGAATTTATGATGATTGACGGCTGGAACGAGTGGGATTCTGTAAGAAACGAAACCTACGGCAGACATAAAAATGCTTTCGTAGACTGCTGTGACTATGAAAACAGCCGTGACTTTGAGCCTAACCGCGGGCCCTTAAAGGACGATAACTTAAATATGTTAATTGACCTTGTGAGAAAGTATAAGGGCGCAAGAAAAGCTCCTGTTGCCTCCGGTATGAAGACAATTGACCTTTCTTCTGATGCAAGTCAGTGGCAGGGCGTAGGTCCTTATTTCGTAAATGCATATCAGGACTATGAAAGAGATGCCGACGGTTACGGAAAGTACAAAGGAAACGGCGAGAAATGGCACTATACCACAACCGTGGTAAACTCTATTAAGGGTGCAAAGGCAACCTTTGATAACGATAATATCTACTTTATGGTTGAGTGCGAAAAGGATATAAAGGATAGTAAAAACTTCCTTACACTTTACTTAAATTCCGACAGAAACTATGTAACAGGCTGGGAAGGCTATGACTACATCATAGAAAAGGGCGTTGTATCAAAGTTTGGCGACGGACCCTTTGGAAAAACAAATGTTGCAAATGTAAATTACACAATAAAGGGTAATATGATGCAGCTTGCAATTCCGAGAAGTGTAATCGGAGAAACGGGCACAGTTGATTTAGAGCTTAAATGGTCCGACTCCGTTGATGTATCAACCGACTATTTGAATTTCTATTCAGACGGCAGCGTTGCTCCTTACGGAAAGCTTAACTATCTCTTTACCGAAATTGAACAGACGGCATTAGCCGATGCAGACAGAAAGGCTCTTAAAAGTACTTCTACTTCTGTGCTTAAAGCAGGAGCAAGCAAGATAATTGCCTGCGGTGCGAAGAGATATACCTTAGAGTCAGACATAAGAATTGCACCCGTTGAAATGAACGGAACGCTCTATGTTCCGGAGGATGCATATAACGAAATTATGGAATACGGTCATTCCAAAACGGAATATGACAGCGCAAATAACACCTTCTACACCTATCACTACGATTTGAGTGATGATAAGAAAGAAATTATCAACAACACCTTCACATACACCGTTTTAGGTTCTAACGAGGTGAGAGTAAACGGTGTTATGAAGACTCTTATAAACCCCGTAATTTACGAAAATGGCAGATTCTTAATTCCCCTTACCTTGATTTCCGATTGCTACGGCTGGGAAGTAAAGGCTATGGGTAACGGCATATACACAGTAAGCAAGATGGGTGCACCCGCTGACACGGTAAATGCGGTGCTTTCCCACTTAAACTAAAGGAGGCATTGAAATGAAGAAAATATTTGCAATAATTTTATCACTTCTTATGGTGCTTCCCATGTGTATGGCGGTAAGTGCTGAAGGGGAAACTGTTCCCTATGATTCCTCCTGGGAAATTTCCGCAACAAGCCAGATTGGAACAAGCGTAATGAAGGCGTTTGACGGCGATTTAACAACTAACTGGCACACAAACTATACTGCTGAAGGCGGAAAAATTTTAAGCCATGATGAATGCCCTCACGTTATAACCGTTAATTTCGGAAAGGAAACTGAAATTTCCGGATGGCGCTATCATCCCAGGAAGGACAACGAGGCAGGAACCATTCTGGCATATAATATCTATGCTTCAAAGGACGGAGAAAACTTCAATAAAATATTTACCGGCACCTTTGATTATGCAACCAAGACAAAGGCGGAGTTTACTCCTTCCGAGGCCTCCTGGGGTGCATACACCATGAAAGCCATAAAAATCGAAGTAACAAATAGCCGTGGAGGCTACGGCACTGCGGCTGAGATTGAGTTCTTAAAGGGAACAAGCGGAACTGCAATCGAAAACGGCGAAGCCTTTAAGGGACAGGAAACGGCACCCGAAGCTGTAAGCACAACTCTTGCAGGAGAACTTCTTAAAAACGACGGTTCCTGGAATATAAGTGCATCAAGTGCTTACGGCACCGGAAACGCCGCAGGGAAAGCCTTTGACGGTGACAAGTCAACTTACTGGCATTCGGCATACAAAGCAGAGGGAACAAAAATCGTAAGCAAGGAAGAATGCCCCCACACCATAACGGTTGACTTTGGCAAAACCGTGGAAATCGAAGGCTGGCGCTATACTCCGAGAACCGATAATGGAGCGGGAACGGCTAAAACCTACAACCTTTATGCATCGAAGGACGGAGTGAATTTTGAAAAAATTCATACAGGCAAATTCCCCTATGTGGAAGGCCCCGCAAAGGATGCAAAGCCTACGGATGCCTTCTTCCCGAAGACAAGTATGAAGGCGATAAAAATTGAAATAACCACATCAATTTCAGGCTACGGCACAGCGGCTGAAATTGAATTTTATAAAAACGGCGGAAGCGGAAGTGCTTCTGCATCAGGCAACTCAGGCGTTGAATTCTCCGGCACTAAAATCCCCAAAGGGGCAGATTGGAAAATTACAGCATCCAGCGAATTTACTCCTGTTGCCAAGGCCTTTGACGGCGACAAGTCAACTTACTGGCATTCAAAGTATACGGCAGAAGGCTCGACCATAGTATCAAGGGATGAAATTCCCTTTAAGATAAGAGTTGAATTTCCTTCGGCAATTGATGTTTCGGGATGGATTTACACACCCAGAGCCGATAATTCTGTTGGAACGGTAACAGCATACAGCATCTATGCATCGGAAGACGGAACAAATTTTGAAAGAATTTATATCGGCACCTTTGCAAACTTCGTAAGTGAAGCGGCTAAAAACAAGCCTGAATCAGCAACCTGGGGCAATAAAAAGATGAAGGCTATTGAAATTGAAATAACGGGCGGAATTTCAAACTACGGCTCTGCGGCAGAAATTGAATTTCTCACCGGCGGAACAGTTTCAAAGGAAGAAGCGGCGTTTGAAGGCGAAGCTAAAAACGGCATTCCCTATCTTTCAAGAAAAAACTGGGATATAAGAGTAAACTCCACCATGGGAAGTCAGACCATTCAGCTTGCAGTTGACGGAAACGAAAAAACCTACTGGCACTCAAAATATGAGGCAAAGGACGGACAGATTTTAAGCCACGACAATCCTCCTTATCACATTGATATTGACTTTGGAACAGAGCAGACTATTTCAGGCTTAACCCTTATTCCGAGACAGGACCAGGTAAACGGAAACTTCATTATTGTAAACCTTTATGTTGCAGAAAAAGCAAACAGCGAATGGGTGCTTATAAAAGAAAAGGCTACCTTTGAAAACTCCACGGGTAATAAGGAATTTTTCTTCCTTTCTAACATAAAGGCAACCAAAATGAGAGTTGAAGCCGTGGGAACACACGGAGGCTACGGTACTATGGCAGAGGTTTATGTGCATTCGGAAAATCCCGAGCTTGAAACCGTGCCATACGAGGATTTTGCGGCAAGGGAAGAAGCTGGAACACTTTATCCCATAAAAGCAACGGGTTTCGTTGCGGAATATATGGGCGAAAACTGGGACAATCATACTCCCGATGCTATATTTGACGGCTCACCCAAAACATTCTGGCAGACAGAAGAGCTTAAAGTAGGGGAAGATGCAATACTCCTTGTTGACCTCGGAAAAGTAACTGCGGTTAAGGAAATCGTTTACACCCCCCGTCAGACAACAGACTTTCACGGATGCTGGCTTTCCGTTGACATCTTCGCAAGTGCTGACAATGAAAACTGGACTCCGCTTTTTGAAGATTTCAAAATGGAAAAAAGTCAGGCATCTGTAAAATTCACACTTCCCGAAGAAATAAATGCAAGATATTTCGAATTTACAATAACGGACTATTTTGCAAAGCGTGTAAGTGCAGCCGAGCTTTCCTTCTATCAGCTTGGCGGTCATGATAACGACGGCGAGAAGTATGTTCTTACCGTTGGCTCCAACGAGATTAAGTACAGGGAAAACGGAGAAGATAAGACAAAAACCATCGACGTTGCACCCTACATC
>JAZSAR010000052.1:0-8015 GCA_045601965.1 Clostridia bacterium | reverse complement strand
GAGACTGATGGAAAAGGCAGCCAATGCCAAAGAAAAGAAAGGCGTTAAGAGCCAGACCGTTGACATTGACGGCACATATTGATGGGAGGAATTAAAATGGATAAAAGAATAGGCGCACAGTTATATACCTTAAGAGATTTCTGCAAAACTGCAGAAGACCTTGATTCCACCCTTGAAAGGGTAAGTGCGATCGGCTATAAAATCCTTCAGGTTTCCGGTGTCGGCCCCATTCCCGCTAAGGAAATAAGGGAAATTGCCGATAAATACAACCTTGAAATCAAGCTTACCCACAGAGGTTTTCCCGAATTTACCAAAAACCTCGACGCTCTGGTTGAGTTTCATAAAACATTGGGGGCCGATTTTGCAGGCCTCGGGATGATTCCCACCGAATATCTTAAGTCAAAAGAAGCCCTGATGGAATTTGTAAAGATTATGAGTGATGCGGCAGTTGAGCTTTCCAGAAACGGTCTTGGTTTATCCTATCACAACCACGCAGTAGAATTTGCAAAGCTTGACGGAGAATATGTTTTCGATACCATACTTAACAATACCCCCGAATGTCTTAAGTTTATGGTGGACGTTCATTGGGTTGCTGTAGGCGGTGTCGACCCCGCAAAATGGCTCCTCCACTGCAAGGACAGATTGAGCGGCGTTCACTTCAAGGACTATAAAATTCTTTCAGGCACAAACACTCCCAGATTTGCGGAGGTTATGGAAGGTAACTTAAACTGGGATGAAATTTTTGATGCCTGCGAAAAGGCAAACGCACCCTATGCTTTTGTTGAGCAGGACGATTGCTACGGCGCTGACCCCTTCCTCTGCATGGAAACCAGCTATAAAAATCTTACAAAGAAGGGATTTATTTGATTAAGAATATCTGTATTGTCGGCTACGGCTGCATAGCACCCGTACACGCTGCGGCACTTTCAAAACTCCCCGAAGAAGTAAAAATTTACGCCATCTGCGATATTGTCAGGGAAAGAGCAGATAAGGGTGCAGAAAAATACGGTGCAAAGGCATATTACAGCATAGACGAAGCCCTGGAGGATGAGGCGATAGATGTTTTTCACATCTGCACACCCCACTATCTTCACTTCCCTATGACCGAAAAGTGCCTTGCCAAGGGCAAAATGGTGGTTTCGGAAAAGCCCCTTGTTATGACAAAGGATGAGCTTTCAAAGGTTTCCGCCTTTAAGGATTCTGAGCTTTACTGCATTTTCCAGAACCGTACCAATAACTCCGTTCGGAGGCTTAAGGAAATAATCGATTCTGATAAAACCCTGGGCAAGCTTACGGGAATCCGTGCCATTATGACCTGGAAGAGAACCGCAGCATATTACAGAAGCGGCCCCTGGAGAGGAAAAATTGCAACCGAAGGCGGCGGCGTACTTATAAATCAGTCCATCCACACCCTTGATTTAATGTGTTTATTCGGCGGAAAGGTAGTATCTGCCGAGGCTAAAATGTCCAATCACTCCTTAAAGGGAGAAATTGAGGTTGAGGACACGGTGGAGGCTTACGTAAAGTTTGAAAACGGCGCATCCGGCATATTCTATGCCACCAACGCAAACGCCTTTGACTCTCCCACCATACTTGACATTTCCTTTGAAAACGCCTCCTTCCGCTATATTGACGGAAGGCTCTACAAGGGCGGAGAGCTTCTTGCCTCCGATGATTCTGACACTCCCGGCAAAGCGTCCTGGGGAAACGGCCACGAAAGAGAGTTTTTCAATATATACAAGGAAAATTCTCCTCTTAAATACAAGGATGTTGAAAACACATTAAAAACCGTTTTCGCCTTTTACGAAAGTGCGAAAAATGACGGAAAGGAGATTATTTTATGAAAATGACCATGCGCTGGTACGGCCACGATGATCCCGTTACGCTGTCCCACATCAGGCAGATTCCCAATGTTACGGGCATTGTTTCCGCAATTTACGATATTCCCGTTGGCGAGGTCTGGCCCTTAGACCGTATCTTAAAGCTTAAAGAGGATATTAAAAAGGAAGGCCTCACGCTTTCCGTTATCGAAAGTGTTCCCGTTCACGAGGACATCAAGATGGGTACGGGCAAACGCGACTACTACATAAAAAACTACGCCGAAACCCTGAGAAATTTGGGCAAGGCAGGAATCGACTGTGTATGCTACAACTTTATGCCCGTTTTCGACTGGACAAGAACCGAGCTTAAGCACTTAAACCCCGACGGCTCAAACTCCCTTTCCTATGTGCAAGAAACCGCAATGGCTATGGACCCCCTAAAGGGCGATTTATCCCTTCCCGGATGGGACTCCTCCTACACCAAGGACGAGATGCAGTCGCTCCTTCGCACCTATGCAAATATTTCCGAGGAGGATTTATGGACAAATCTTAAGTATTTCTTAGACGGTGTTATGCCTACGGCAGAGGAAGCGGGAGTAAATATGGCAATACATCCCGATGATCCTCCCTTCCCCATTTTCGGACTTCCGAGGGTTATCACCAACAAGGAAAACTTAATCCGCTTCTTAAAGCTTTACGATAAGCCCTGCAACGGCCTTACCCTTTGCACAGGCTCACTCGGTGTCCTTGAATCCAACGACATAATAGATATGATTCACACCTTCCCCGACAGAATTCACTTTGCCCACATAAGAAACATCAAGAGGGAAAACGAGTGCGATTTCACCGAAACCGCCCACAAGACAGAATGCGGCTCCCTTGATATTTACGGCATTGTAAGAGCATACTGCGAGGAAAAGTGGGACGGTTATGTAAGGCCCGACCACGGCAGAATGATATGGGGCGAAGAAGGCCGCTTCGGCTACGGCTTATTTGACAGAGCCCTTGGTGCCACCTATCTTTCAGGCTTATTTGAAGCCGTTGAAAAAACTTTATAATAAGGAATGATACTATGACTAAATTACCATTTGAAACAGACCTTTCATCCTCCGTTGCGGTTATCACAGGCGGTGCAGGCGTTATCTGCTCATCCTTTGCAAAAACCGTGGCAAAGGCAGGGGCAAAGGTTGCCGTTCTTGACTTAAACGGCGATGCGGCAAAAGCACTTGCCGACGAAATCAATGCAGCGGGCGGATGCGCAATAGGCTTATCTGCCAACGTGCTTGATAAAAACAGTCTTCTTGAAGCAAAGAAAGCAGTAAACGACGCCTTCGGCAAGGTTGACATTCTGATAAACGGTGCAGGCGGAAACAACCCCAGAGGCACAACCTCGGCAGAGTATTACGAAATGGGCGACGAGGACAAGGAAGACCTTGTTTCCTTCTTTGACTTAGACCCCGCGGGAGTTGAATTTGTGTTTAACTTAAACTTCTTGGGCACACTTCTTCCCACCCAGGTATTTGCCAAGGATATGGTCGGAAACGAAAGAGCAACCATCGTGAACATATCTTCGATGAATGCCTTTACTCCCCTTACGAAAATCCCTGCATATTCAGGTGCCAAGGCTGCAGTTTCAAACTTCACCCAGTGGCTCTCCGTTCATTTTTCCAAGGTAGGAATAAGAGTAAATGCAATTGCACCGGGCTTTTTCTTAACCAATCAGAACAGAGGACTTCTCTTAAAGGAAGACGGAAGCTTAACACCCCGCTCCGAAAAGATTTTATCCCAGACTCCTTTCGGAAGATTCGGAGATGTATCCGAGCTTTCGGGAACCTTATTATACCTTTTAACCTACGAAGCATCAAGCTTTGTATCGGGAATTGTAATCCCTGTTGACGGAGGCTTTTCCGCATATTCGGGCGTATAAGATAAGCAAAAAGGTGTAACGGCAAAGCCGTTACACCTTTTTTATTTTAATGAATCAATCATTTTTATAACTTCGTCAATATCGGCAGAAGTGAATAAGGCGTTTCTTATCTTTGCCGCTCCCTTAATGGTTTTAAGATACCAGGCAAGGTGCTTTCTCGATTCCAAAATGCCCCGTTTTTCGCCCTTTATTTCCACCGCCAGCATAAGATGCCTTTTGCAAACTTCAATCCGCTCTTCCGCCGTTGCAACGCTCAAAAGCTCGCCCGTTTTGAAATAGTGCTCAATTTCACGAAACAAAAAAGGATTGCCAAGGCAGCCTCTGCCTACCATAATTTCGTCAACAAAGGTTTCCTTTAACATATTTTCTGCATCAAGGGCTGAAAATATATCACCGTTTCCAACCACGGGAATTTTAACGCTCTCCTTTACACGCCTTATGGCGGAAAGATTTGCCTTGCCCGAATAAAGCTGTTCCTTGGTTCTGCCGTGAATGTAAATTTTATCGGCGCCGGCACTTTCCATAGCCTTTGCAAATTCCGGGGACGTTTCAGCATCTATTCCCATACGGAACTTAACACTGACAGGAAGGGCTACAGCCTTTTTCACCGCTGTCACGATTTCGCCAGCCAGAGTGGGATTTTTCATTAAGGCACAACCGTCACCGTTACCTTCGATTTTAGGCATGGGGCAACCCATATTTATGTTGATCTCCGTGGCAAAAGGAGCGACTTTTTCTGCCGCCTCGGCTAAAATATCGGGTTCGTGTCCGAAAAGCTGCACTATCATTTTCCCTTCGTCAGAGGCAGGAAGAAGAGCCAGCGTTTTTTTATCGTTATAATGCATCGCCTTGGCACTTATCATTTCCGTGAATAAAATGGCAGAGCCGTAAGATGACACAATTTTTCTGAACACTTCGTCGGCAACCCCTGCCATGGGCGCAAGATAAACCTTTGTATTATAAATCAAGCCGCATGTCCCCCGCTTTGATAAGGCGCATTTTTCTCATCAGCTCCGAAAAGAATAAAGAGATTATCGCCGGCAAAATAAAGTACATAAGGATAATGAGCGCAATTGCAACAAGGGGTGAAAATGCCGCATAGCCCGATTCATTCACCGCAGTCATGGCAGAAAACGCCTGTATAGGGCCAACCAATCCTGCCGTTCCCATACCGGAGCCCATGGGGTTTGAAATCATACCAATAGAGGTTGAAATTGGCCCTAAAATGGCACTGGTTAAAATTGCAGGAAGCCATATTATTGGCTTTTTAACAATATTCGGCATCTGAAGCATGCTTGTTCCAAGTCCCTGAGCAATTAAACCGCCCAGTTTATTTTCACGGTAGCTTATTACTGCAAAGCCTATCATATTGGCACAGCATCCCACCGTTGCCGCGCCTGCCGCAAGACCGGATAAACCCATGGTTATGCCGATTGCCGCAGAGCTTATGGGAAGTGTTAAAAAGATTCCCATAAGAACAGATACTATAATGCCTCCGGTTATGGGGTATTCAGCCACATTGATATTTACAAGATTTCCGAGCCACAGCATAAAGGCTGATATAGGTGGACCAAGTAAAAGCCCTACTGCGGAACCAGTAAGTATTGATACAAACGGAGTTACAATTATGTCAACAGGAGTTTTTCCCGAAACAAGGCTTCCGAGTTCAATTGCCACATACGCCGCAACAAATGCGCCCAAAGGCTCACCGGGAGCTGCAAAATTAAATACGCCACCGGAATAAAAAGTGCCTGCCAGTATTTTAGATGCATAAGCACCAACCAAGCCAGCAACTGCCGCCCCCACGACCAAAAGGGGTGCTTTTTTCTGAAGCTTAACAGCAACGCCCACACCGATGCCTGCGCCTGTTAAAAGCGATGCCGTCTGCCCGATTACAATCAGGTAATTACCGATAAGACCCGGTATGTATGAACCAATCTGCTTTAAGATTGTTCCGATAATAAGCGTGGCAAAAAGCCCAAGCGCCATGCCGGAAAGTCCGTCAATAAATAACCTCTTTAAAAATTTCATTAAGTAAAATCCTTTCTTTTTTCATCCTCTGTTTTGAGAGGGGTTATTTTTGTCTTAAAGAATACAATGAGTTTTTTCTTAAATTATATCCGAAAATTGCCATAATTACAAGATTTTTTTAATTTCGACGACTCTTTTATCAACTTTTTTATAAAACTATGCAAAAAACACTTGTATTTTTCAAAAAATATGATAGAATGTAATGAAAGAAGTTGGAGGAGGTGTACTAAAATGGCTTTCAAAATTACTGATGCTTGCATCGCTTGCGGTGCTTGTGCAGGACAGTGTCCCGTTGAAGCTATCACAGAAGGCGACGGTATCTATGTAATCGATCCCGAAACTTGTGCTGAATGTGGCGCTTGCGCAGAACAGTGCCCCGTTGAGGCTATCGTAGAAGAATAATTTTTTTCTATAATAAAAAAGCAATGTGGTTTCACATTGCTTTTTTGTTTTCTGCATAAAAATGTTTTCAGGGGTAAAAATAATCACAAAGTAAAATTACCCATGAAAGGAATTTTTACATGAAAAAATCATCAATTATAATAAGCGCTCTTTCTCTTGCCCTGATTTTCACCCTCGCATCAACAATTGTGCAAACCGTAAAGGCAGAAAAAGGTGAAAGGATAATTTATTCGTCCTACAACAAGGCCTTTTACGAGCTTACGGAAAATGTCGAAAAAATCGACACCGCGCTAAAAAAAGCCGCCTTATGTTCTGATTCCCACAGTCTTTTATCGCAAGGAGCAACTGTAAGGGAATGCGCCGCCTTTTCAATATCGGATTTAGGCGAAATGGATATAGATGTCCCTCTTCCCAATATAAACACCTTCCTGAATCAGGCGGGAGACTATGTAAAATCCGTCGCCATCGCCCATTCTGACGGCAGCAGTCCCACCAAGGCGGAGCTTGACTCTTTTTTAATGCTTTCCCGCTTCTCTGAAAAGTTAAAAAACGAGCTTAATTTACTAAGAGGAAAAATAGCTTCCGGCGAAATTTCCTATTCTTCCGCCCTTAAAAGAGCCGACGAAACTTTAGGTGACCACCTTGCCGAAATTGAAAACGAACACTTTTCCTCTTATGAATCCATGAACTACGACGGTGCATTTTCAGCGCACATGGGAAACATTTTATCATCCTATCTTTCCGCATTACCTGAAATTACAGAAGATGAAGCCTTAAGCTTCGCATTTAACTATTTATACCACAACATCCCCTTTGTATCGGCAGGTGAATCCAAGGGCGATATCCCCGCTTATTTATTTGAACATTCTTCCGATACTTCCCATTATGGCATTGAAATTACCAAAAGCGGCGGAAAGCTTTTATATTACTCTGAAAGCCGCGCTGTAAAGGATGCCGCAATAAGCATAGATGAAGCCATATTCCGAGCCCTTAACTTTTCGAAAGATGCAGGCTATTCTTCCCTCACGTCAGTATTTTATGAAAATTCCGGCAGCATTTTAACGGTTACTTTAGCTCCGCTTATAAACGAAGTGATATATTACCCCGACCTCATCAAGGTGGAAATTGCTTTGGATGATGGCTCTGTCATAGGGTTTAATGCAAAAGACTATCTCATCAATCATAAAGAGCGGCAGTTTTCCGAAATTTCTTCTGTCGCCTACGATGCAATATCAAAAATGAATGAGGATTTTTTCCTGCATTCTCTGAAAAAATCCTATATTCCCACAGGCTTTCAAACGGAAAAAGCCTGCCTCGAGGCGCTGGGTTATTTTGATGAACACACCTACCTTATTTATATAAATGCCGAAACCGGAGTGCAGGAAGAAATACTCCTTTTATCAGAAAGTGATGCGGAATATTTTGCAAAATAAAAATGCAGGCATAGCCTGCATTTTTATTATTCTACTGTTACTCCTAAATCAACGGGCACGATCTGAACAAAGGTAAGACCGGGATTTAATGCAATTTCCTCGCCGTTTGCAAGATATTTGGTTCTTGCATCACGGTTTGCCTTTTCCCATGTGATATCGATTGCCTTACCGCCTGTTATATACTTACCGTTACCTGAACCGGTATCGTAAAGGTCCTGTCTTCCCTTATTTTCACCGTCGTTCAAGTTAACATTCTGCATCTCAAGAATTAATACATTCATAACGGGAAGTGCAGCACCTGACTGCATTATATGTTCATTTCCGCGTCTTATTCTCTTGTAAAGACCGGTTGCTTCATCGAAGCTGTACTTTATGTTGCACTGATTGTAGGGAATTGTCACA
>JAZSAR010000051.1:0-19692 GCA_045601965.1 Clostridia bacterium | reverse complement strand
GTATCAATGTGAGTGAGGACAACGAAAACTGGATTACCGCTTTTGAAAACGTAACATTGGAAAAGAATCTCGATACAAAGAAATTTGTATTCCCTGAGGAAATCAAGGCAAGATATATAGAAGTGGTTATTCACGAATATTTTGCAAAGCGTGTAAGCTGTGCGGAAATCGGCGTATATCAGCTTGCAGGGGAAGATGTGGAAGAAACCTATGTACTTAAAATAGGCTCAAACGAAATTAAGTATAGCACTGAAAACGGTGAAGGCACAAAGACAATAGATGTTGTACCTTATATTGCAAACGGAACGACACTTATTCCTCTCCGAGGCTTGCTTGAACTTATGGGTGCAGAAATTTCCTGGAATGGAGATAATCAGGTAATAGGAATTACAGCAGATGGCGGAATTGACATTACACTTCAGATTGACTATAAGCTTGTGTTTGTTGAAGATCCCATTTACGGAAGGGTTCGTTATACTTTAAGAACAGTTCCCACTATAAAGGATTCGAGAACATTTATTCCCGTTCGCTTTGTGTCCGAACAGCTTGGCTATAATGTGGCGTGGAACGGGGAGACGCAGGAAATTACAATTACTAAATAACAAACGAAAAGAACAATATCAGTAGATTAAAAAGGAATGATACTATGAAAAAGAAATTTTTGCGAATATTAAGCTTTGCTATGGTTGCGGTGTTTGCATTTGCTGCGATGGGACTTGCGATAAGCGCAGAAGAAATAGACATCCCTGTGATTGAAGAAATTACCGAGGAAGAACTGGGAGAAGCTTTACCTGAGGAAGATGTGGAGCTTTATGCGGAAGGAGAAACAAGCCAAAGTTTTCAGGTGCTGGCGGCAGACGGAGAGACTGCTGTTTCGTACACATGGGACACGGAGGTATATACCACAGAGCTTGAAGCTGCTTTAAGCGTTATTCAGGACGGATATACCTTAAAGCTTTTAAAGGATTACACGTGGAACAAAACTACGGAAATTGATAAAGAAAAGACAACAATTACGTTCCCGGATAAAACCTTTACATTGGATGGTGGATATCATACGATTACCGATGGATTCGACAGAACAATTTTCACGCCGACAGGAGGTTCAAAGGGTGCTCACGATAATAATGCATCTTACTGTCTTGTAAGCGGAACAAATCTTACGGTTAAAGATTTAACTTTTACAGGCACAGCAACAAAATGGCAACAGGCGCATACATATGGATGTATTAATCCGAAAGAGGGAAGTCTTACTCTTTTAAATGTTACATTTAAAAACTGTTTCGGAAGATATGGTGCGGCAATATACTCTTCTTCCGGTGCCGGAGTACTTACAATAAACGGATGCGTTGTTGACGGAGGAGCAACAGGAGGGAATGATGGTTACGGCTTGATAACCAGGCATACCGGTAATGCGACCATTAAAAATCTTGAGGTAAAAAATCATTCATATTGTGCTATTGCTGTAGGAAAATCAGGAAATGGAGCAACTCTTGAAATTTCTGACAGCAGCATAAAAGGTGGCACAATCGGAATTGATCTGGGTAATGCAACAAAAAGTTCCGTCCTTAAAATATCAGATGTAACTATAACAAATTGCACAAAATATGGAATTAATGTTGTAAATAATTCCATAGTAAGCTTAGACGGTAATACAACTGCTACCGGAAATACAACTGCGGATATTTATACCGAAAAGGCTGATGTCATAGAAATATGCGGAGGCTTTGAGGGAACTGCAGGGGTTACTGTTGCTACGGGTGATATTCATATTGGCCATCTGGCAGACGGAGCAACAGGATTTGCGGGTACAATATACGAAGGTAAATCTGAAGCAGTCAAAGGCGTTATTTACGAAAAAGGGACAGGCACTATTGGTAGCTATTCTATTAAGACCTACACCGAAGACTTAAAAGATGGCGATGTGGTGTTTGACTACGATGTATATTTGAAAAAAGATGGCGTGAAAAAGGGCTATGCAACAGTTAATGCCGCATATTCCGGCAGAGCAAACAGCACGGATTCAACCATATATCTTCTTAAAGATGTGGATGATACATCAGTAAGAACAACAAGCACTCATTTAAATGTCAGCGGAGCGACGATTACAATTAACGGTAACGGACATAAAATTACATCAACGGCTGCGAATACCCAACTGTTTACGGTATACGGCAATGCAAATTTAACATTTAAGAATCTTTTATATGACGGTAATAACGGAAGACCGTTGGCTTATATCAGCGGAACTAACGGAGGCGGAACAATAAAAATTGATAATTGTGTCATATATGCCGGTAAAACAACGAATGATAGAGGCGGAGCTGTTTACAGTATGATTACTGATGCCACATCTACGTCTACAGCCATAATAGATATAAAGGATACAATCATTGCTTCTTGTACCGCAGATAATACTAATGGTGCAGGAGCTATACGTACAAATTATAATTGTACAGTCAACCTTGAAAACGTGAATATTACAGGATGCTCATCTACAGGATTGGCCGGAGCTATATATGTAAACAGAGCCTCCTCAACGCTTAACCTGAAAGGAAATACTGATATAACAGGAAATAAAAAGGGTGAAGCAGAAAACAACATTTATATGGGAACCGAAGCAGAGGTTGTTGTTGCCTCCGATTTCAGCGGTAAAATAGGTATAAACGAGGATGGTATATCGTCTCTTACAGCCGGAACAGGCTTTGAAGCCTTAAACACAAAAGAAAGCGTTACAAAAGACGGTACAAACGGCGAAAGCTTTGCATACTATGACGGCAGCAAGTTTGCTTGGACAGAAGCGCCTACAGTAACTCTTGCAACTGATTCGGGGAAATATGCTAACGGCGAGGGTATTATAAGATTTATGACTACCTTTGATTCTGTAAAAGCAGATAGTGTAGCAAGCTACGGTACATATGCATTAGGAACAAACAGCTTTGATGAAAATGCTACCTGGGATGCAAATAAATTTAGAGAATTTCCCGTAAAACCCGGAACCGGCAAATCTTATATTGTAGACATAATAAAGGTACCGGCTAAAAACTTCTCTACAAAGTTAAACACAGTAAGCTTTGTTAAGATAAAGGGTATAGCAACACCTATCTACTATAACTTTAATCAGACAAGTGTATATGAAAATGACAATACAACATCAGAAAATGACCTTAAGAATCTGGGAACAGCTCCTTACGGTACGGAAGAATAAGGGAGGGGGAACTTATTATGAAAAAGAAAAAATATGAAGCTCCCACCATTTATGTGACGGAGATTGAAACCGAAGATATAATTCTTACAAGTGGACTTTTGGGAAGTGAAATTCTTGAGAGAAATGAAATCCTTGGATACGGAACTATTGACTACAATATGATAGAAATCGACTTAAACTGATGCTATATCAGTAATAGATGTTACGGTAAAAATGGTTTTAAGTATCTTAACTTTGAAGTCGTAAGGAAGTATATAAATGTAAAAAACACGCAAAAGATACATTTGAGGTATTAGTTCCGAAGGCTTGAAAGTTTTAGATAACGAGGATATAGTAGCGAAATGGTATTATAAGACTATTAACCATATTTTGTTTTCATATCCCTCCATTCCATAGGGGCTTTTAGTCGATAAGCCCCTGTGGACAACAATGTTTATTATGCAATAGGCAACCCTTCCTTTGCCTGTTGCTTAATAATAAAAAACCACTTCGCATAAAAAGCCACCATTTCGGTGGCTTTTATGCTTTAGCGGGATTTTTCTCGGGAAAGGACGGCTACAAACTGACAAATAAATAAACAGAAGAAAACAAGTGTTTCGGAAACGAAACACTTGTTTTCTTTATATATAAAAAAGCCTATAAAAGCAACATCAGTTCACATCATGGTACAAAATTACCTTTTATTTCTCGAAAAAGTGCGTATTTGCGTATAAAGCCTTGTAGCACAAGGGATTTGGTGCGTAAAAAGTGCGTAATCACTGCGTATTTTTTGCGTAAAATAAAGCGGCTACATTCGTACAGAAAAAAACCAACAAATAATTAGAAGGGAATTTTTTTTTAAAATAAAAACCTTTTAATAAACAATAAATTAGGAGAGATACATTATGGCTAAAATAATACGTAAATGTAGACTTGCAGACTCCTCCCACAGAAATATAGACCTGAGACATTATGAAGATATCATCTTAGAAACCATAAATAAGACCGTACCCGGGAAAAATCCTTCGGTACACAAGGAATATTTCTCTACAGATAAGCTTAATCAAAGCGAGGCGGTAGCCTTAGCTAGCTCGGATTGAGCGAAAGGAATTTAAAACTTGTATATCAAAAATAGCAGGGCTTGGGAGGTCGAATGTTTCCGTTTATAATACATATCCGGAAAAACTATAACGGGATGAATTTTGCAGAAAAAAGAAAAATAATAAGGCGTTATAATTTCCTCGCCATTCCGGATACAACACCCCACACACCAAGGCTATTCATATAGCAAATGACTCTATAATGAAAGGTGAAGCGTCGCCTCTTATGCGTCGGAACAAGCAAAGCTTGCTCCTCCTTCTCCCCCAAAAACTACTGCGAAACCTGTTGACAAAGTTTTTTTCAGGGAGTAAAATATTATTATACAAAAGAAAAACAAAATTTCAGCTTATAAACGGAGGGTGCAAAAATGGACAACGTTTTTCCTAAGGATTTTATATGGGGCGTGGCAACAAGCGCAGGACAGATAGAGGGTGGAGCGCTTCAGGACGGCAGAGGGAAGAGCATATGGGATGTTTTTGCCGAAACTCCCGGTAAGATTTTCGGCGGACATACACCTTCGGTTGCCTGCGACAGCTATAACAGATTTGACAGGGATATAGAAATGCTTAAATTCCTAGGCGTGGACAGCTACCGCCTTTCCATGTCCTGGTCAAGAGTGCTTCCCGAAGGAACGGGGAAGCTCAACGAAAAGGGAATGGACTATTATAAGAGCGTTTTTGAAAAGCTGCTTGAAGCAGGGATAAAGCCCAACGTAACATTATATCATTGGGATTTGCCTCAGGCACTTGAAGAAAAAGGCGGCTGGGTAAACCGTGACGTTATAGAGTGGTTTGGCGAATATGCTGATAAGATGTTTTCCGCATTCGGAAACCTTGTTCCCATGTGGTCAACGGTTAACGAGCCTATTGCAACATATGTGGGTTATGCCCTGGGCGGCTTTGCCCCGGGCCACAGAAATGAAAAGTGGGGAAATCAGGCTCGCCACAACATTTTAGTTGCTCATGGTAAGGGCGTGGAAGCCTTCAGAGCGGCTAATCTTAAAAACTCAGAAATTGGTGTGGTAATTGATATCTGGAAGCGCCACGCGCTTACAGACAGCGAAGAGGATAAAACCCTTGTGATTGATCAGGATGAGCGTAACTGGAAGTTTTACTGCGACCCCATCCTTAAAGGAAGCTATTCTGACTACATCTTAAATAAGCTTTCCGAGGAAGGCACCCTTATGGAAATGAAGGATGAGGATTTCCGTCTTACATCTCAAAAGCTTGATTTCTTCGGTCTTAATGTCTATAACCGCGTTATGGTAAGTAAGGATGCCAAGGCAAGGGCAGACTTTTCCCAGGGCGGAAACTTCCTTAACAACAAGACAGAATATTATCCCGATGCACTTTACGATGCAGTAAAGCTTTTGCATGAGCTTTATAACATTGATGTCCCGATTTATGTAACCGAAAACGGTACATATTTTGAAGGGGAAGAGCCTACGGACGAAAACGGCACAGTTTTGGACTACGACCGCATAAAATACGTTTCGGGCTTCCTTGACAGCCTTAAGAAAGCAGTTTCCGAAGGCTATGATATAAGGGGCTATTACCTCTGGAGCCTTATGGATAATTTCGAATGGTCGGCAGGATACAACTATAAATTCGGAATAACCCGCCTTGATAAAGAAACGATGAATCTTATTCCCAAAAAGAGCGCGTTGTTCTATAAGGATTTCATAAAAGAGAAAAAAGGCTTATAATAAAAAGCACCCGGGTGGGTGCTTTTTTTACTTGTCAGTTTTACTTTTTACAGTGGAAGAAATTATGTACTTCGGTCTGCCTTTTATTTCCTCGTAAATGCGGGCGATATAATAGCCGATTATTCCTAGGCTTATCATAATTATGCTGCCTATGAAAATGGTTATGATAATTACCGTTGTCATACCTTCCAAGGCTCTGCCGATGATTTTATCAATAAGAGCCCATACGCCGAAAACAACCGAAATAAAAAGCATAACAAAACCAAGAAATGTTACTATCTGCATGGGAGCTGTGGAATATGATGTAATGTTTGAAAGAGCATATTTTATAAGCCCCTTGGTTGACCATTTGGATTCGCCGCCGACACGCTCTGCCACATCGTAGTAAACCGAGCCCTTGTTGTAGCCCACCCAGTAGGAAATTGCCCGGAAAAATCCTCTTTCCGGCATTTTGTTTATGACGTCAATAACCTTTCTGTCAAGAAGCTTGAAGTCCGATGAATTGGACATATCAAAGCCTGCCATACGGCTTATTACAGAATAGAACATTTTTGCACTTAAACGTTTTAACTTACCTTCGTTGCCGCGCTCATTTTTTAAACCTTCCACAATTTCGTAGCCTTCCTCCCAGAGGCGGTACATTTCTATTATTTTTTCCGGAGGATGCTGAAGGTCTGCATCGATTACAACGGCGCAGTCGCCCGCAGATGAGGCAAGGCCTGCGGAAATTGCAGATTCCTTTCCAAAATTCCTTGAAAAATGAAGCCCTGTCACATTTTTATTTTCTGCAGCAAGCTCCGTTATCATTTTATAGGTATCATCACGGGAGCCGTCGTCAACAAATATAAATTCGCCTTCAATATTGTTTGCCTCAAGAAGAGCAGATATTTTGCTGTATGCGATTTTTATACACTTTTCTTCATTGTAGGCGGGAATTATAATAGATAACATAAAATCACCTTACTGTTTATCAAATAATGTTTCAAGCTTTGAAACCGGCATCGGGCGGTGGAAATAATAGCCCTGAAGTATGTCGCAGCCGGCATTTATCACCGTGGTTTTGTGCTCCTCTGTTTCTATGCCTTCGCAAAGAGCCTTAAATCCTAAGTCGTGAGCGGTTTTTATTATGTTTTTAAGAATCACAAAACCTGCTTCGGTTGTGGCATTCTGGGTTATCGCCTTGTCGATTTTTACGATGCTTATATCAAAGTCCGTAAGGTCGCCAAAGCCCGTATAGCCCTTTCCGAAATCGTCAAGAAGGATGAGAATCCCCTTTTCCTTAAGGCGTTTTATATTGGCTGTAAGGACGGATTTTTCAGCATCTGATAGATCCTTGTCTTCAAGGATTTCAACGGCGATGCAGGAGGAATCAATGCCATATTTTTCTGTTATACCTATAAGGTTTTCGGCAAGAAGCTCATCACAGAGAGTGCTTCGTGAAAAATTAATGGTGAAAACATATTTTGTGCGCCTTTCTTTATCGGCGGCAATCCATTTGCAGTTTTTCTCAAATATGTAGTAGTCAAATTTTTCATTGAGCCCCACGTTGTTTACCGCAGAAAGGAAGTGATAGGGGGTGAGCACACCCTCCGTTTCGGAATTAAGCCTTGATAAAACCTCAGCCCCCATGATTTTGCCTGATTTTGCATCTATGATGGGCTGATATTCAAGGAAAAATTTGTTGTTGTCAATTTCGCTTTGTATGTTGTTTTCAATTTTGACTTTTCTTTCAAACTCTTTTCCGTTGGTGCTGTCCCACTGATAATAAAGCTCGTTTTTATGCTCAGCCATACTGCACGCCTGCTTTGCCCTTGCCAGTGCTGTTTTGAAAGATACTTCAGTTGAGCCTGTTTTAAGATATCCGAAGTTTACACGAACTACGTTTAGGGCACCGCTTTTGGAAAAAGCCTCGCTGATTTCGGCAAAACAATTATCAAAGCAACATGTAAGCTTTTCATCTTCAAGGCTGTTTAATGCCACGAAATTTTCGCTTCCGTAAATGGAGATTTCGCCTGCTGCATTAAGGCACAAATGGCTGAAAAGAATTCGTTTTATTTCGTTGTATAGCCTTTGCGCCCGGGATTCGGAATAAAGCCTTTTCATGCTGTCAAGGGAAATGGAGATGTATATAAGGGTACGGCTTTTTCCGCTTGCGCCGACTCTTTCAAAATCGTTTTCTATTTTACCTATGCCGCAAAAGCTTTTCTCGGCGCTTCCCTTTGCCGTTCTTACGGATTTATAGGTAAAGTACAGCCCGAAAAGCCCCATTGCAATGATAAACATTACAAAAACTGTTATAATTACATAAGGGTATTCAAAAATTTTCATTGTGTCAGACTCCTGCCATCTATTTTTTGAAAATTGGATATTCCTTTGTTCCCGCCGTCTGCTTAAGTCCAAGGCTTTCTGCAACCTTACGGCATTTTGTAATATCACGCTTTGCCTCGGTTTTCCTGCGGATTATTTCCTTAACAAGCAGAAGGGGATTTTCCTTTGCCATAGCTTTTAATATTTCACCCTTTGATACGCCGAATCTTTTGTATTCGGCAAGACATTCCAAAAGGGCATAGCTTATTGAATTTTTATCAAAGTTTTTGCCGCAAGCATTTTTCAGCCATGAAGCGTAGACTAAAAATTTATCTATATCGGGTTTTTCGGTGAAATAGATACCACTGATGTAAAATTCAGCCATGGCGCTGTCCATTTCCTTTGCCATAGTACCATAATATTTCTGCTGGATTTTAAGAACCTCTGTATGCTGTCTTTCAAGGGTTGTGCTTGTAATCTGCTTATCGTGAAGGCGATACAATAAAAGGCATTCGGGTAAAATTGCCATTTTTTCGCCTGCCATTACCATTCTCGTCCACAGCTCAAGGTCTTCTGTGCAGGTCAATGTTGTATCATAAGTGAATTTTTTCATAACCTCAGCCCTTGCGAAAACGCCGGGATGAAGGATTGGATTTGATACAAGAAGCATTGCGCGTATGGCATCAGAATCTACCCTGCCACCTGCGCCGCCGGATGCAAATACTCCGTTTTTCATGGTCATAAACCTGCAGGAGGAAAGAGATATGTCGCTGTTTTTCTCCATGAAGGCATATTGCTTTTCAAGTCTGTCCGGAAGGGAGATGTCATCCGCATCCATTCTTGCTATGTACTTACCCGTGGAAAGAGAAATTGCTTTATTTAATGATGTGGGAAGCTTTAAGTTCACCTCGTTTGTGTGAACCTTTATTCTTTCGTCCTTTGATGCAAAATCCGAAAGAATTTCGGCGGTGGAATCCTTGGAGCAGTCATTAATTACGATAAGCTCCCAGTTTTTAAATGTCTGGTTTACAATACTTTCTATTGCCTCACGAAGGTAAGCCTCTCCGTTATATACGCTCATAATTATCGAAATGTCAGGATTCATAAAATTCACCCTTTCTTAAGAATGGTTTTAATATGTTTGCAGAAATTAAGGAAATAATATGCTGTCATGTAACATTTTTTCTTCATGAGAAATACTGAAATTTTGCTTTTCGGAGATATTTTACCAAAATTCGCACAGCTGATTTTTTCGCCGTGCAGGGACGATAAAATATTTTCCTTAATTGCTTTTATGCTTTCTTTGTGACCGCCCTCTGCAGCAGATGCTAAAACAGTAAAGCACATAAAGCAGGAATAACGGCAAAGCTGACCTTCAAAATCTTTGATTTTTCCCACGTCACTTTTGCATAACTCGTTTATAACATTTTCCAGTAAGAAAATCTGATTTGTGTTAAAGCCCTTTGACATTGAGCCTTCTCTTACCGTATATAAATATGCTTTCTTTTTGCTTATGTAAACACTTGTTGCATTAAGATAGCAAGGGAAGGTGCAGCATAAATCCTCGCCAAGGGAAATTTTTTCGCTTACACCAAGCTGAAGCGGTGTAATAAAGTCCCTTTTTACGGCCTTTCCCGAGAGATAATAGGAAATGTGGTTCATATTTTTGTCCATAAGGAGATAGGGGAAAATATGCTTTTCTATGTTGCTTCCCATATACAGACCTTCGGGCATGGGATCCTCTGTGATGTTTACGGTAATGCCGTTTTTAACCCAGCGATATGCAAAGGACAGGATTTGGGGGGAGTGTTCCTTTATTATATTATACGCACATTCCAAAGTGTCCTTTTCGATAAGGTCATCAGAATCCAGGTTAAATACATATTCGCCCGTCGCAACCTTTATTCCCGCTCTTCTTGCGGAGGCAAGACCGCCGTTTTCCTTGTGAATTACCTTTATGCGGGCATCCTTTGCCATGTAGCTGTCACATATGGAAGGACAGCTATCGGGGGACCCGTCATCGACTAAAATAAGCTCAAAATCGGAAAATGTCTGCCCCAAAACGCTTTCGATGCACTTTGGCAGATATTCTTCCACCTTATATACGGGGACTATTACTGAAAAAAACATATCTTTCACCTTATCTGCTTCTTAGTCCGACAAGTACCTTCAAAAGAGGGTACAGTCTTAATTTCATGCAGTATGCAAAAATCCTCTGCTTTACGGGAAGGGTTTCTATAGGGTATGACTTAAAAACCCTTTCTGAGAGGCTGTGGGTGCATATTGCTTTAAGCCTCTTTTTTAAATCGCTGTATGGTATGCCATTATCCTTTGCATACATTATTTCCTGGGAGCACAAAACTCTTAGCATTGCCTGCCAAAACCTGTCAATATAAATCTGATATTCTTCTTTTGGGATATCTTTGCTGAATCTTTTTTCTACCTCATTTACAAATACAAGGCTTTTTTCAAAGCGGTCCTTTTTATAGGATTTTGAAATGGAAGCGTCGTTTCTGCAATAGTTATAAAATGCCTCACTGATACCTGTTGCCTTTTTTATGCAGGATATGAAATCTACCATAAAAAGAGCGTCCTCGGAAAGCATTTCCCGCTCTGATTTAAAGGTTAAGTTGTTGTACCTTACTATATCTGCCCTGAAAAGATTTTTCCATATACTCATCCCATATTTGCTGTCGTCTGAGTCTTTCGGTGTTGCACCGATAATTCCCATGCGCAGCTTTTTAAGGGATTCTTCGCCTTCGAAATGGGTGTCGCGGTCAAAATAGATTTTCTTTATACATTCGCCTTTTTCGCTGAACATATTTCCGTCAACGAACAAAACGCCTGACATCACAAGGTCGGAGGAATACTCTTTGGCTTTATTGTAAAGGGTTTCAAACATTTCCTTTTCCACATAATCGTCGGAATCGAGAAAGCCTAAATACTCTCCGGTTGCTAAAGAAAGCGCCGCATTTCTTGCAAGGCCTGCGCCTTCGTTTTCCTTGTGGAGCACCTTTATACGGGAATCGGCTTTTGCCATTTTTCTGCATATTTCAAGGGATGAGTCGGTGGAAGAATCGTCCACTAAAATTATCTCTATGTCCGTAAGTGTCTGATTCAATAAAGAACCGATGCTTCTTTCAAGGTAAATTTCCGCATTGTATACGGGAACGATAACGCTTACCTTTGGCACTTTCTTCACCTCGCAATAAGTTTTTCATATTCCTTTATAAGGATATCGGCATAGTTTTCTACGCTTAAAATGTTGTCTTTTTCGTTTTTGCAGTTTTCTTTAAGGGTGTTATAAAAATCTTCGTTTTCAAGTACTTTTCTTAAGGCTGCTGCAATTGATGAGGGTGTAGCAGCATCTGCAAGGGCTCCTGTCACGCCGTCTTTTACAAGCTCCGCCATTCCGCCGTAGTTCATAGTTACAACGGGAACACCCATGGCGTGGGCTTCTAAAATGGAAAGGGGGCAGTTTTCGTAGCAAACCGATGGAAGAAGTAAAACTTTTGCTTTTCCCATAAGAGCGGTAAGCTCATCGCCCGTAAGAAAGCCTGCAAGATGAATGTTTTCTGTTCCCTTTAATATATCCTCGTCGGGGCCGCTTCCTGCAATTACAAACTTATATTCGGGAAGCAGCTTTGCTGTAGAAGCAATATTTTCAATGCCCTTTTCCTTCGAAAGCCTGCCTACAAACACAATGTAGTCTTCTGTATCATGCTCTTTATTTGCAAATTGGGCTTTGTTTATAAAATTGTGTATGGTTTTAGTCTTGCCCTTATAATAGGGCTTTGAAGACAGCAGCTTGTTTTCAAGGAAATTACTTGGGCAAATGAATAAATCCACCTTTTTATAGGTTTTAAGGAAGGAGTAAAGCTTTGCCTCAATAACGCCTAAAACACTCTTTACTGTTGATGCATGAATACACTTATTTTTAATGCAGTTTAATAATGAGCCCCCGATGCATTTTTCGCAAGGGGTGTTTTTTTCAAAATTATAAAGAAGGTGGTTTGGACAAATCATCTGATAGTCGTGCACCGTCTGAACAAGGGGAATTCCTTTTTTCTTTATGCCGTAAATTATGGAGGGAGTAAGCTGGAAATTTATGTTGTTCATGTGAACAATATCAGGCTTGAAATCATCAATTACCTGCATGATTTTTCTTTTGGCTTCGTGTGAATAGATGATTTTAAAGGGATACAAAAATCTTGCAAGCCCCTCTGAATGAAAGTCCATATTCCCGGTATATTGCCCTATGCGGTTTCCGACAGTGTTGTTTTCGTCATACATTCCGAAATACTCCACCTCATGGCCCATTTTTTTAAGATAATCGGAGAGATATAGCATATAGCTTTCGCTTCCGCCACGGGGGTAGAGAAACTTATTTACCATTAAAATTTTCATAAAAGCGAATCCCCTTCCTCTTTACGGTTATCCTTTGAAATATAGCCAAACATTTTGTTTTCACGATGGCGCACGTTATCGTCATAGCTGTGCCCCATCATAAGTATGGCAAGAACCCCCGTAAGGAGCGGGTAGTTCATGGTGTTATCCGTGGTTGATACGATTATAAGATATAAGGTCAGTATAAATGTAATTATGGCATTTTCAGTATTTTTACGCCTTCCGAAATAGCATATTCTCGTAAAAGTCATGGCAACGAGCCATATGATATAGCCAAAAAAGCCAAGGTCGATAAAATGCTGAAGAAAGTCATTGTGGACCGAGGCAACGCCCACCTTCATAAAGGTGTTAAGCTGATAGGTAAGAAAGCCGATTCCGTTGCCTAAAAAGCCGGGGTCAAACTCATAAAATTTGTCCACCGCATTGTAAATTTCCACACGGCCGCTGGTGTTTATTCCCGCTTTTTCCAGTAGTTCAAAAGCGTCCATTTTTATAAGAGCAATATAGCCTATGAGAAGAAGAATTACAACAAGTGTAAATATCATAACAAGGCTTCTTGCGGTTTTTTCATTGTAGCGTGAAATAAATTTAAGAAGATATCCGAAGAAAAGTGCAATTGCAATTGCAATCATCGCAATTCTCTTAAATGCCGCCAGAAAACAGAAAAGGGTTAATGAGAGAAGGATAAAATATACTATATTTTTCTGCGGCTTGTAGAGCATATAAATAAGATATGCCCCGAGGCAGAAAGCAAGCTCGTGGATTTCCGCTTGAACGATAATGTCGCCTGTTACGCCGGCAAAGGTTACGATAAGGGTTATAAATTCTGAAAAAAAGCCGGCAATTCCGTTTTCGGCAATAACTGTAACAAGCATTAAGATATTTGCAACTAAAATTGCAATCAGGTTGTACCATATGCCCTTGTTTCCGAAAATGTATAAAAGGGCACCTGCGCCAAGGGCAAAGGAAAGCATATTGGCATAAATGAAGGAGCTTGAAAGTCCTCTTGAAATAACGCCGGTGTCCACCGTTCCCATAAACCATATAAATAGGGAAACTACTGTGGTAACAAGAAGGGGTGTGCTGTAAATGCAGGCATCAAGAAATGATGTAAAGCCCCTTGCGATGTTGGGACTAAGTAAAAAGAGCAAAGTTGCCGAGCCGAAGAGTACAAGGGCGAAAGCGTGGCGGTAGGTAACGTGCAGTCCCACATCAATGTATTCATTGAGGAAGTAGTACATCATTACGACTACAACCATAAAATAAAATGCTTTTGCGTTTTTAAGAATTTTATTTTCCACGCTTTGGCCCTCCTTTCTTAATTATTCAGCTTCTTAAATCGGAAGTGTAATTCTTCTTGCTTCCGATGGCTTCGGAAAGCAGCTTTCTCGCGGTCTTGTTTTCCTTGAAGGTTTCGGCAATACCGATTTTGTATTCAATAACAACATCTCTGTGCTCTTCTCTTTCATCAAGACGGAGACGGAAAATTCTCATAATGTCTTCTACGGTAATATGGTCGGAGTTTTCAGTCATCATGACGAAGCTGCCGTTGCCGTTGTAGATAAATTCGGTATCGGATTTTCCGAAGGTTTCCTTTATGTATGCGGTAAACATCTTAATAATGTCATCGCCCGTACCTCTTGAGTAGTCGCTGTTGATGCCGGAAAGATTTGTTATATCAACCATACAGTATACAACTCCGTCATCAAGCAGCTTCTTGTCCATGGTCTTTAAATACTTGTCAAGATATGCTCTGTTATTAAATTCCGTAAGGTGGTCTGTGTAGAAAATATAATTTACAATGTCGCCGGCTCTTCCTAAAACTATGGCTCCGCCACAGCATACAACCACAAGGAAGAAGAAGGCAATTGCCGTATAAAGCGTTACGTTTACGCTTTCTCTTACGGATGCGGAGGAAAGTATCGAGATATAGCTTGCACCAAGGAACTTGTTGTACTCGTCATTGGTTTTCATGGTTGTTTCGTAAAGCGTAGTAAGCTCACCTATGAGCGTATCAATTTCAGCTTCAACCTCTGCTCTTACCATAGCATATTCGGGATCACGAAGCTCGGAGCAGGTAAGGTGGGATGATGCGCAGGCCTTTTTCTTGCCGCAGGCTCCTGTGCAGGAGGTGAAAGTATCTAAGATGTAGTTACAGTATGCTGTATCAATAATTGCGTGCTCTTTGCTTTCATTACGGTCTCTCCAGCTGTAGATAAGCTCATCATAAGTTACGGTCTGATCGCCCATGTAGTCCTGAACGTTTCTCTCATGAAGATTGTCAAGAATATATTCGTAGGTGATATTGGTGTTTCCCGAATTCCTCATTTTGGTAACGTAAGCGTCAATTACCGTTACGATATCTTTTATGAGGCTTTCGTCCTTTTCGTTGGAAATACCGTTATTGTCAATTCTGGTGGTGTAGTCTGAAATCAGAACAGACTTGTTTTTCGTAATCTGATGTTTGAAAATCTTAGAAAAAAGGGAGGAGACCTTTACATTTCTTAAATAGTTGAAATCATCTGCCAGCTCGGAAAAGGATACCCCTGTTTCGGTGGATCTGTAATAGTTGTTCTGATTGATTCTCTGATACAAGGTATTAAGGGTGTTATCAATGCTTGTGTCAATAAGCTCCATCACTTCGATGAAATCGTAGTCGTTTTTATCAAGGTTTTCTATGGTATTGTTTGCGGGAGCCACATTTACATATTTCTGGCTGAACTGCTCAAAGTAAACATCCAATATCTCATCAAGCACCGTTCTTGCAAAATCGGCGCCTTCGCCGCTTGTTGCGGCAAATGAAACAATAAAGGTGCTGGGCTTGTATATGTATTCTTCGCCCTCTTCAAGCTTTGCTTCTTTCTGCGCCAGCTTATCCTGGTCCTCTATGGGGGTTATATCAATTCTTGAAATCAGGCTGTCAACGGAATAAATACCGGTAAGCCCCATTTTGTCAACAACCTTTGACATAACTGCGGAGGATTTTATTTCGTTTACATCCAGCTTTTCGCCGGTGGGGGCAAGGCCCTGCTCGGCTCCTGCATCATTATAATGTATAACCTCGGATGCTATATATGTATTGGATCTTGAAAGCTTAAAGTGAACTGCATAGGTTGCAAGAAGGCAGAATGCAATGATTAAAGGAAGAAGCCTTTTTAAATATCTAAAAATCTGAAAGTTTTTCATATGCACCCTCCTTTATGCCTTTTTGGGGAATCTTTTGGAAATATGGTAAAGCATTAACGCTACATAGGCAAAGCCTGCAAAAAGTACAAGCGTCTTAAGCTCACTCATAATTGAAATTCCGTAAATACTTACTGCTATACATTGGTTCATTTTGTGGCGGGAATATTCTCTACCTGCGGTTATTGCCTCTTTTTCAAAGGCTTTGATGCTTTTGTAAATTGAATCGACAAGCGCATCGGCGGAGGAATAAAGTTCTGCTTTTTTGCCGCCTTTGGAGATTTTATTCATTACAAGGTTGTTGTCCATAATTTCCTTTTCATTGGATGCCACATAGTTGCTGAAATTGGTTGCCATAACGGAAAGCTCATCAACGCCAACCTTGGTTCGTCCCATATAGTATTTACCTGCCTGGTCCCAGGTGGGAACAAGAACTATTCTGGTCATTTCCTCGCTGTACATATCTATTGCCTCGTTGCACAGGTCGTAGGAGGCTTTGTTTTTGCGACGGTCGAAATCAACATTCTTGTTCTGATAGGTAAGCCTGTCGATATATTCGTTTTCGCTTCTTACAATGCCGTTCTGCAGAATAAGAGAGCGTAAATTCTGATTTATCTGGGTTTCCTTAAACTGATACACCTTGCCTGCTATGGAATTAAAGGTGCTTCCGTTTTCCGTAACAAAGCTGGGATTCTTTCCTGCCATGCCGTAAAGATAGTTAAGTATCGCCTGAGCTTCCTTATCTAAATAGGAAACGATATCCATATATTCCATTTCAGAAAAATCTGGCTTTTCGGGGTCAAGCTTAAAGTTATCGGTGTATTTTTCGATGTAGTATTCCTTGTACGCCGAGGTGACAAGCTTTATAACATTTTCCGAATCGAGATGGTCGGTATCCTTTGAAGCGTGGTATTCAACCGCAAACTCCGTGGAAATGTGATACTGGGATTCATCACCTACTCCGCCCTGAACACAAGGGTAAACCACAAGGCAGTTTTTAAGCTGTTTTACTGTAACTTTCGGAAGAGCCCCCTTTTTAATGGCTCTTTCAACAACCTCGTCGCTGATGATTTCTGCCATATTATATCTTGTTCCGTTGGAATTAAGCGCCTGGGAAGCCTCGGAATAGTTAAGGGATAAAATGGCGTGGACAGACTTTTTCATTTCGAAATGATTGAAAATTCCGAAAACAAGGGTTGTCACAAAGCATATAAGAATTATCCAGGCGTTAAAATATTCTGCAGTTTTGAATATCTGAATACGTTCCGTGCGGTTTACATTTTTAAAACGTATGAGGATTATTGCAGCGGATATTAAAAACAAAGCGCCTGCAGCTAAAAAAATCAGTTTCTGCATTAAATCGGTAAACATCTTAAAACCTCCCTTGCTTAAAATTTATTGATGTCAACAACAACCAGTTCGGGCTGATTGTTAACACGGAGAATTGTGCTGTTTTCAAGACCTGAGCTTATAATTAAGGGCTTTCCTGCAGCATCATATCTTCCGTAAACAAAATCGCCGCTTCGTTCGGGGAACAGGCCGCCTTCGACTGTGAAAAGGGGGCCGAGCACAGGGATTCTGATAACTCCGCCGTGGGTGTGGCCGGCAAGCATCAAATCGCCCCAGAATTCAGGAGCAAATTCCTGGAAAATAAAGGGCTCGTGCACTGCGGTGATTTTTAAATTTTCGGGGTTTTCGTTAATGTATGACAAAAATGCATCTTCAGAGTAGGACCAGAAGGATGAAGGATTGGAATTAAGAACTCCGTACACATCGATTGTCATGGTTTTAACCTTTATGGTGTCCTTTTCGTTTTTAAGAACCTTTATTCCGGCCTTTTCAAGTTCTTCTTCAAAGGTATCTTCGAGCTTCAAAAGTGCAGTCTGGTCACGGTTTGTGCTGTCAAAACCGAATTTTTCGTCCAGCTCCTTTTCGTTAAGCGGAACATCATAAATACTTTCCACCTCGTTGTTGCCGTAAATGTAATAAGAGGGAGCGATAGCGGAAAGTTCCTTGGCAAGAGAAATTGCATAGTCGGCATCCTTTATGGCAGAGTCCACAATGTCACCGGTTAAAATTATGATGTCTGGCGTAAGTGCCTTGATGCGGCTTATCAGCTTTTCGTTGTTTTTGCCGTATTTTGCGCCGTGCATATCCGAAAGCTGAATAATACGGAGGCTGCTGTCAACCTTTATGCTGCTTGTGCTGTAAAAGGTCTCCCTGAAATTGCGGTTGCCGATGTAGCTGCAAAGCAAAACAATAACTGCGGTTGCAAGCAATACGAAAACCATGCCAAGAGCGAAGAATTTAATGGCATTCAAATTCTTCTTTGCATTGGAGCTTAAAAAAATGGGAGAGCTGTTTCCCTTTATTTTAATTTTCTTTCCCACGCCGATTGCAGAATAGATGCAAAATACTATGGTTTTCTTGCATTCGTTTTTGAAATCTTTTATGTTTTCCGTACCGTGATAATTAACTACAACCTGCTTTTCGTCCACGGTTTCAATTTCAAAGGTGTCGCCCCATTTGTCATAAACCTCTTCTGTGGCAAACTCCTTGAAAAGCTCATTGACTTTATCACGGTAAGCCTTTGTGTTTTCCATATTTGTGAAATTATCCATATAAAACAGACCTTTACTTTTATTTTTGATAAAGCTCGTATGTTGCCTTTGCAACATCCTGCCAACTGTATTTACTTAAAATGAATTCGTCCGCACCCTCGCGGAGAGAGGATACTAAAGAGGGATTGTCGCAGAGTTTTTTCAGCTTATCTGCCAGATCGCCTACGTTGCTCTTTTCAAAGTAAAGCGCTTTATGCTCTGCAACAGCTGTGTTTTCAGGGATATCCGAACATAAGAGTGCATTTTTATAGGCAAGGGACTCAAGGAGAGAAAGAGACATTCCTTCAAGGTCAGATGGAAGCACATTGATGTATGCGTTTGAGTAAACTTCCTTTAATGTGTCCCCGGAAATAAAGCCGGTGAAAATAATGTCGGGGTTTCCTTTTGCCTTTTCCTTAAGCATTTTTACATAATCATCCGTATCGCTGGTGTCCCCGGCGATAACCAGTTTTTTATCGGGCTTTACCATGTTGTAGGCATCAATTAAATAGTGAACGCCCTTTTCTGCGGTAAGTCTTGAAACCAGAGCGATATATCCGTCCTTTTCAAGGCCGTATTTTTCGGTTATGATATGGGCTTCCTTTCTTTCGGGACGGCTGATGCCATTGTGGATAATGGTGGTTTCACGGTTGTATGTTTCCTTAAAATAATCCTTTGCAGCCTGGCTCAATACGATAACCTCGTCAGCATATTTTGCCAGGATTTTTTCGCCGAATTTTATATATTTTGAGGCAAAGCCCTTGCCCCATTTTTCTCTCTGCCAGTCAAGGCCGTGTACCGTTGCAACACACTTTTTGCCGAAAAGCTTGGGAATCCAGAGTGCTGCACAGGGACCTTCGGCATGAAAGTGAATTACATCATAATTTCCGAAGGATGCCGCTATTGCGGCAGTAAAGGAAGCTATCATTGCGGCAAATCCGCGAAAATCAACGGTCCATGCATTTTTTAATTTTACGCCTTTATACATTTTGTTTTCTACGGTGCCCACATATTCGTTTTCCACCTTGTCCGAGGAGCGGTTATAACAGGTGACATCTATTCCCATTTCAACCATTATGGGACAAAGGGTGGTGAGCACGTTTTCTATTCCGCCGCGTCTTGAGGGCACAACTTTGTGCCCAATCATAGCAACTTTCATTTCATTCACTCCAAATCCGGTTATCTGCCGGTAGCCGTAAGCA
>JAZSAR010000050.1:0-6645 GCA_045601965.1 Clostridia bacterium | reverse complement strand
CAGGAAAAGAAGTCAAGAGGAAGCTTTTCTTCCTTTACCATCTTAAGGAAATCTGTAAAGTAAGCCACAAAGGTCTTATGTCCTTCGGGAATTCTCTCCCTTGTAACAGCGTAAAAGCCGCAGGAACCGTATCCTCCGATTTTAATTTCAGGAAACTTTTCCTTAAGATACTTTGAAGTTACTCTGTAAAGGTCATAAAACTCTTCTTTTGTTCCGCTCCACTGGCAGGGGCCCCACTGATTGCCGGGGTTTTCCGGCTCGTTCCATATTTCCCAGTATTTAAGGTCATACTCAAAGCCGTCTGCCCAGCCCTTGTTATAGTGCATTATGATATGTTCGCAAATTCTTGCCCACTTTGAAAAGTCAGAAGGCATAACAGAAGTATACTTCTTACTTCCCCACTCAATCGTAACACCAAGGCGGTAGTAAGCTTCGCAGCCGGAATCCTGAATTGCCTTTATGTATTCATCGCTGTAATGGAAATCATAATTTGCGGGATCGTTTTCGTCCGCATTAAAATCGGGGAACACATTAGGAATATCAATAAAGTATGTTCCGCCATAGCCGCCGGTGCAGTCGTGAAGACGGCAGTAAGGAATATGTCCCTGTTTGAAGTATTTGTCAATCGCTCCCTGATTGGGACCTGCATTAATGGAATAGGGCGCACAGCATACACCGTGAAGTGCCTTTATTTCGCCTTTGATTTTGGAAAAGTCAACCTTTACACTGTTCATAAAAACTCTCCTTAATTATAAAATTTAATTTCCACGCAGGTATTGGCTGGAATTGTAAGCTTTCCGTTAACTATTTCCTTGCCTGTAAGCGTGTAAGTGTATTCGTCATTTATCATAAATATGTCAACGTCTGAATCATCAGCCCCGGTTATGTCAAGCTCTGCCGTTATTTCCTTATTGTTGATGTTTGACATAACAAGAACCTTTTTCTTTCCGTTTGTCGCGCCGGCTATGAATAAATTTTCATCGTCCGTTTCTGTGAAAACCTCGTCTTTAAGCTTATATAAACTGTTAAAGGACATAAAGCCGTAGTAGTTGGGATAAGGAATTCCAAGGTCAGGATTGAACATTCCCGAGAAAATGGAATAGCTTATTTGCGCATCGTAATAATGCATCATAGTGACGGAAGATTTCTGCATACCCAGCATCATAGCAAGGTTTTGTGCCGCCGCCCAGCCGCCACGTTTATTTTTTATGGTATGGCAGGGATTCCATTCGTTTATGATTTCTTCAATGCCGTCGTAGCCGAATTTTTCAAGAACGCTGTGACAATAAGAAGCATATCTTTTAACATCGTGAACAGCAGAATAGGAATGCCAGGAGAAAAAGTCAAGAGGACATTTGTGCTCCGACACATATTTCATAAAGTTATGAAAGTTTACCAGGTAGCTTTCTTTTGTATTTTTCGGATCAAGCCCGATTCCCGTCATATCAGGGTCCTTGTCGATGGCGTAAAATCCGCAGGAGGCATAGCCTCCCACCTTTATCTTATCGCCAAAGCATTCCTTTAAGTGCTTGCTCGATACCTCGTAAAGACGGCAGTACTCTTCAAAGGTTCCGCGCCACATGGGGTTTCCCTCAGGCTCGTTCCATATTTCCCAGTATTCTATTCCGTAATTAAAGCCGTTTGCCCAGCCTTCGTTATAGTGTCTTATAACGTGCTCGCAAATTCTTGCCCACTTATCGAAATCCTTGGGCGGAAAAACACGGTAGGAACGTAAATCCCAGCGGTTTTCAATAGTTACGCCCAGACGGAAGAAGGGCTCACAATCTGCCTTCATAAGATAGCCTATGAGCATATCCGTAAATTCAAAGGTGTAATTGGCAGGGTCAGTTTCGTCCGCATCAAAGTCGGGGAAAAGATTTGGAATGTCGGCATAAAGTCCGCCGCCAAGCCATCCTCCCACATCGTGAAGGCGGGAATAAGGGATACCCGCTTCCTTAAGATAGTGGAAAAGCTCTTCCGAGCCAAAGTTCATAGGCGGCTGTCCCACGCCGTGCATCGGCTTTATCTTTCCTGTTATCTTTGTAAAATCAGCTTTTATTTTAGTCATAGCGCTCTCCTTATGCATAAAACTTGATTTCCACGCAGGTATGCGGAGGAATCACAAGCTTTCCGTCAACAAATTCTTTGCCCGTGGGAGAATATTCATATTCGTCGTTAATCATTAAAATTTCAACATCCGAAATGTCGGCACCATTTATGCAAAACTCGGTTTCTGTTTCCGTTCCGTTGATATTGGAAAGAAGTAAAACCTTCTTCTTGCCGTCTGTTGCTCCGCCTACAAAAAGGTTGGAATCATCAGATTCTGCCTCTATTTCGTTTTCAAGCCTATATAAGCTGTTGAAGGACATAAAGCCGTAGTAGTTGGGATAGGGCTTCTTTGTATCAGGATTGAACATCCCGGAGAAAATAGAGCTGCCGCATCTTGCATCGTAATAATTCATCATAGTAAGGGTGCTCTTTTGCATACCGAGCATCATAGCAAGATTTTGCGCCGCCGCCCAGCCGCCTTTTTTATTCTCCATAGTGTGGCAGGGGTTCCATTCGTTCAATATTTCTTCAATATTGCCATAGCCGTACTTTTCGAGGATTTTATGGCTGTACTCCCCATAGCGCTTTACAGCGTGAACGGCAGAATAAGAATGCCAGGAGAAAAAGTCAAGAGGACATTTGTGCTCCGACACATATTCCATAAAGGTGTAGAAGTTTTGTATATAACGTTCCATAGTGTTGGAAGGATCAAGGCCGATTCCCGTCATTTCAAGATCCTTATCAAGGGCGTAAAATCCGCAGGAGGCATAACCGCCCACCTTTATTTTATCGCCAAAGCACTCCTTTAAGTGCTTGCTTGTAATATCATATAAACGGCAGTATTCTGAAAACGGTGCGTTCCACATAGCCTTTCCTTCAGGCTCATTCCATATTTCCCAGTATTTTATATCATAGTTATAGCCGTTTGCCCAGCCTTCGTTATAGTGCCTTATAACCTGCTCACAGATTCTCGCCCACTTATCAAAATCCTTGGGCGGGTCAACCCTGTATGCTCTTACATCAACATAATTTTCTATGGTTATGCCGAGACGGAAGAAGGGCTCACAGCCGTTTTCCATAAGACCTTCGATTAATTTGTCGGTAAATTCAAAAGTATAGCTTGCCGGATCTTTTACATCTGCATCAAAGTCGGGAAAAAGATTCGGAATATCAACAAAGCAGCCGCCTCCGAACATTCCTCCGACATCGTGAAGACGGGCATAAGGAATCCCCGCTTCCTTAAGGTAATGAAACATTTCGTTGGTAAGTCCCGTTATCGGAGGCTGTCCCACGCCGTGCATCGGCTTTATTCTGCCTGTTATTTTCGTAAAATCCGCCGTTATTTTTGCCATTTTTCATTCCTCCGTTCTCTGTTTTCCGCATTATAGGCTTATTATACTTTTTTTCGTTTCTTATGTCAATAGGTTTTGAATCGAAAGTTTTTCCGAAATACAAAAAATATCCGCTACAGTTGCCTGTAACGGATATTTTAACATTCCGATAATCAGTCGCCTTCCATAATGGGCTCTGTCAATGTGCCTACCATTTCCTTTTTCTCCTTGGGGCTCACTTCAAAGATTTCTATTACATTATCCTTATCCTTAAGAAGTCCGCCGGGCACAAAAAGGGTATACTGCGGGCCGACACTCCAGAAACGTCCAAGATTAAAGCCGTTAATTACAACAAAACCTCTCTCCCAGGACCTCATATCAAGATAGGTGTCAACGCCTGCCTTGGCATCGAAGGTGCCCCTATAGAATATGGGATCGTTTTCCTTAAAGGTGAAATCTCCTGCCTTTTTATACTCTACCTTTGAAATATCCTCCATAGGAAGTGAACGCATTTTCCAACCGTAAAGCTTTGCGGCATCAAACATTACATAACGGGTAATACCCTTTCTGTCGTTGTCGATTTCCTTGGTGGTGTTAAGTCTTGCAATATCCTCAACCAGTATGTCAATATGGGGGCTTCTGCCCTTCATATCAACGGTGAGAGATTCTTCCTTTCTTCCGCGAAGCACTTCGCCGATGAAATTTTCATTGTCAAACACAACCGCACGGTCGTGAACACCGACAAGTGTAAGGCGATAGCTTTCTGCCGTTTCCCAGGTTTCAATGTCTGTTGAATACATTGTAAATCCGCGCTGCTGCTTTAAGTATTCCATAGTTCTTACGTTGGGGCGCTCAATTTCGGCAACGGTTAAATTATCTATGTTATCAAAAAGGCGTGCACATTCCGTAAGCTTTATTTCGGGTGTCTGCACTTCATAATGGAAGGGAAGCGTTCTGTCCTTTCGTACTTCTTTGCCTAAAAATTCATCCAGAGCTTCTCTGCAAAGATAATACTTTTCTGTCGGAAGACCGCCCTCGGAAACGGGAGCATCCTCGTCATAGCTTGTGGTATGGGCAATAAATCTTACAGGTGTATCGGGGCGGGGCGTAAAGGACTTTCCGATTATGGCACCGGAGGAAAATCCGAAGTTTGTACCGCCGGAGAACATATAGAAGTTTACAAATCCGCGACCGAGGCATTCCTTAAAGGCATCCACAGCAAGCTTAGGATCTCTCTTATGATAGGGCTCTCCCCAGTAAATGGCGCGTCCTGCCCAGAGCTCTCCCACAAAGAAGGGAATGTCGGGGAAGGCTTTTTCTGTATAGTCAGCAAATCTTGTGGCTTCGCCGTCATAGCCTCTGAAGTTTGAGCCCTTCATTACGCCATCAAGACCGCCGATATTAAGCATAGCCTGGGAGTTATCGGTGGTGTATAAGGGAACGTCAATTCCGCGTTCTCTTAACATATCATAAAGTGCCTTTAAATAAACCTTATCGTAGCCTGCACCGCCGTATTCATTTTCGATTGCCGCCATTATGATGGGACCGCCATTGGTAGAAAGATAGGGGCGTACCTTTTGGAGTAATACATCATAGTATTCAGCAACGTGCTTTAAGTACTTTTCGTCACGGCTTCTTATTTCGATATCATCCTCAAAGAGCAGCCAGGGCGGAAGTCCGCCGAACTCACACTCTCCGCAGATGTAGGGAGCGGGACGAAGCAGCACCTTAAAGCCGTATTCTGCCGCCATATCAAGGAATGCGCAGATATCAAGTCTGCCCGTAAAATCAAACTTACCTTTTTCAGGCTCGTGAAGCATCCAGGGCACATAGGTCTGTATACAGGTAAGTCCGAAATCCTTTGCCAGCTTAAAATGACGGTGCCATTCTGTTGGATAAATTCTGAAATACTGAATGTCACCGGATACAACGTAAAACTTTTCGCCGTTTAAGTAAAAACCGTCGTGTTTAATTTCAAGAAGTTCCTTTGTCATATTACCACCGCTTTCTTATAAATCAAGTTTAATAAATTTAGGTCTTTCTGCTCCTGCAGGGCGGTTTGGTGCATGGAAGGTGAAAAGCTCTTCCCCTTCCTTTGTCTTAAAGAGCATTCCGTGACCGCCGTCCTTATCGTATAAAGGCTTATCGCAATGCTTCCACGGTCCGACAATTTTTCCGCTTTCGGAAATTACCTTTCCTACGGCATAGCCACCATCAAAGCCACACTTTCCGAAGCTTGACCAGAGGCAGATAAGCTCATCTTCCCTCTTTATCATAAAGGGGCCGTCGGTTACATAGGCTTCTTTATCGAAGATATTGCCAACCCAGGGGCCGCTTTTCGCATCGAACATCAAAAACGGCTCGCCCACCGCTTTTTTAAGGTCCGCTGAAAGCTCAACGCCGCAAACTGTTCCGTTCCCTATCTGCACCCATTCGTGGCAGAAAACCATATAAGGAGTGTCGCCTTCAACATAAAGCGTTCCGTCCAGGCACTCCCGGTCGGCAGGGGTTATTCTCTCCGAATGCATACTGTATGGGCCTTCCGGCTTATCGGATACCAGAATAAATGTTCCGCGCTTTTCATTTTCCGGGTGGAAGGTTGCAAACATATAAAACTTTCCGTTATAGAAATGAACCTCCGGCGCCCAGTATTCCTTTTTGCAGAAAAATCCTTCGTAATAAGTAAATGCGGGGATGGGTTCTGGAAAATCCTCAAGATTATCGCTTATGTAGCAGTCAAACCCCATCTGGCAGTTTTCCCTGTCTCCTGCCCGTGAGCCGAACAGATAATATTTTCCTTCGTGCAGCAAAATAAAGGGGTCTCTTATATTTATTTCGTTAAGCTTCATAAACTCCCTCACTTTATAATTTGTGATATTCTCTGATAGTCGTTGGTTAAAATCACGTCAACTCCCATATCAAGGAATTTCTTTGCTTCTTCTATGTCGTCAGACCAGAAAATGGTGCATTTCATTCCATTTTCGTGGGCTTTATCAATCATTTCCTTATTAAACGCCCACTTTACAAGCTGAATTTTTTCGCAGCCGTATTTTAATCCACGCTCCACCATTTCTAAAGGCGCATTCCCTCCTCCGCAGCAACGGCAGATGTCGGGAGCAAGGGACTGAAGCTGTCCTAAAACGGTGTCGTTTCCCGTCATAAAGTATGAATATTTTTCACAGTCATATTTTCTTATAAGGTCGATTATCTTTTTAAGATGCTCTTCGGGCAGAGGATTTACATTGTCCACGCTTTTAATATGAAT
>JAZSAR010000049.1:0-3843 GCA_045601965.1 Clostridia bacterium | reverse complement strand
ACGGAAGAGTCAAAAATAAGCAACAATCCCGTTTCGGGAAGAACACCCCGTGAATTTATCGCATCGGCTTTTTATGCCAAGAGCACGGAAATTTTAGTTAACTCCGGTAAAATTCTTGGAAAAGATATGTCAGAGTATGAGGCCTTATACAAAAACATAGTTAAAGCCTTTAAGGAAACTTTTATAAAGGACGGATTTCCCGTTGAAGATACTCAGACAGCCTATGCTATAGCGCTTTACTTCAATCTTTGCGATGATAAGAAGAAGGTGGCAGCCGAGCTTTCAAGAATGGTCCGGGCCAACGGAAACCGCCTTACAACCGGCTTTGTGGGAACGCCTTATCTTCTTCACGCACTTTCGGAAAACGGCGAAGCGGAAACGGCTTACGACCTTCTTTTCCAGGAAGGTTTCCCCTCCTGGCTCTATTCTGTAAACAGAGGTGCGACAACCATGTGGGAGCACTGGGACGGAGTGAAGGAAGACGGGACTTTCTGGGACAAGGTTATGAATTCCTACAATCATTATGCTTACGGTGCGGTTGGGGACTGGATTTTCAGTGCGGCGGCAGGCATCAAGTGCCTTCCTGACGGAGCGGGCTATAAGCATATAGAAATAAAACCCCATACAGATAAGCGTATGGGATATGTAAAATACACTATGGAAACAAGAATGGGTAAGCTTTCAAGCCATTGGTATTACGATTTGGAAGGAAACGTTCATTTTGAGTTTGAAATTCCCGAAAAATCAACGGCGGAGATAGTTTTGCCCGACGGCAGAGCTTACAGCGTTAAGGGCGGAAAATATAGCTTTATATGCAAATAACGGTTGCGGAAAAAATTAAAGTGTGATATACTGATAAAAAATGAAAGGTGCGATAATATGAAAAAAGTTAAAGATAAAGAAATATTGGTTGGCGCTGATTTTGCAGGCTTTCCCCTTAAAGAGGCAGTTTGCGAGCATTTAAGAGCAAAGGGCTGGAAGATTACAGACGTAGGTGTTAAGGCTGATTCTGATCCCGATGATACAGACTTAATGTTCCACAGAGTAGGTCTTCGTGCAGGCGCAATGATTTCCGAAGGCGAATTTGAAAGAGCGCTTCTTTTCTGCGGCACAGGTATGGGTATCCATATCGCTGCAAGCAAGTGCCCTCACGTTCACGCAGGTGTTGTTGAAAGTGTTCCCGCAGCACTTCGTGCAATTACAGGTAACGGCGTAAATGTTCTTGCTATGGGTGCTTTCTATGTTGCTCCCGCTATGGGATGCGATATTGCAGATGCATATCTTAATGCAGAGCTTGGATCAGGCTACGAATGGTGGAAGAACTTTTATGAATTCCACAAGCTTGCAATTGACGAGCTTGAAGCTTTCGATTATGAAGAATATAAGAAAAACGGCTTCAAGGTGAAAAAATTAGGCGATTTCCCCTTAAAGCTTGAAAAGAAACCCGAATAATAAAAAAATGACGATAGCTTTTGCTATCGTCATTTTCTATTAATCGGTGATTCTGGGAACGTCCAGCCAGGTTCCGCCTTTTTTTGCTGCTTCGTGAGCAATTAAACCGGGAACGGTCATATCCATACCCTTTACGATGTCAATAGGCTCTTTTGTATCGTTTTCGATGGACTTAAGAAAGTCACGTACAAGGAAATATTCGCTGGTGCCGTGAGTACCCATAGTGATTTCGGTTACATCCGGCGATGAAGTTGTGATGTCGATTTCGATTCCCTTTTCCGGGTCCTCATCTGCAAAATAGCGCAAACCTTTGCCGTTATAGCCTTGGCGGCTACCTTCCAAAAAGCCGTTTGTGCCAATGATATTATAGGTACAAAGGGCGGGGTGACGCAGGGCAACGGAGCTTCGTGCCATTTTTATTGTAGCACCCTTGGCGGTTTCAAAAAGCGCCACCTGAATATCTATATTTCCATCTGTTGCAACGGGAAAACTTCTTGATTCGGTGCCGGAGGCTGTGCATCTTACAATGTGGTCGTCCATCCACATAAGAATGGGGCCTAAACTGTGGGAACAATAGTGAAGAGGTGCTCTGTTTGCACGCCATTTGCCGTCAACCAAACTTCTTATTTCGTGGACATAGTCGGCTTCGGCATAAAAGGGCGTTCCGATTTTTCCCGCCTTTATATCTTTATCCCAATCCAAGGCAAACTGCATATAACAACAGTTTTCAGCCATCATAAATTTTGTTTTTGCTTTTCTTACCGCATCTACCATTTTTATGCAGCTTTCAACTGAGTCGGAAGCTGTAACCTCGCAAAGAACGTGCTTTTTTGCTTCCATAGCCTTAATTGTCTGCTCTGCGTGGAAGGGAATAGGTGTTCCCTTTACCACGATGTCGGCATCGCAATTCATTATGCCGTCATAGTCCGTGAAAAGGGCAGTATCGGGTAAATTGAATTCCCTGCCGTTTTCCTCTAAGGATTTTTCATCCATATCGCAAAGGGCAACAACCTCTGTATCGGGGTGGTTTGAGAAAATATGACCGTAAGCGGTGCCTCTGCCAACTCCGACCATAGCTACTTTATACTTTTTCATAAAATCAACTCCTTTGTATACATAATAGCAGATTTTGTTTGACTTTGGAATAGTGTTATGTTAGAATTTACTTGTAAAATGTTGACAGAAAGAGGATGCCTATGGCAATGAAAGAAGCTACGCCTTTAAGGGTTTTTAATCTTTCCTTACGAAACTGCGGAAAAGACCGATACATAAAAAAAGGTAACGAGTTCGGTCCCGCGATAAGCGGCGATTATATTATGCAGTATTGCTTTGCGGGATGTGGCGTGTTTGAAGTTGAGGGAAAAAGCTATCCTGTAAAAAAGGGAGAGTGCATGGTAAGCTTTCCCGGTCAGCTTAGGTGCGAACGGGCGGACAAGGACAATCCCTGGCGCAATATGTGGCTCAGCTTTGAGGGGAAAAATGCAAAGCTGTTTTTTGAAAAGCTGGGCGTCAGTAAAGATAATCCCGTTATACAGGGGTTTGAACAGAGCAAGGTTCCGTACCTGATGCAGGAAATAATAGATTTATCCGTAAGTGCAGAGCCGGGAAGGGATTTTTTACTTCCTTCTAAGATTTATGAGTTTTTTAATGAGTGCCTGGATGCAAAAAAGAACGAAAATAAAAGCTATGACACAAAGGATATTTACGTAGCTCACGCTATTAATTATATTGATATGCATTTTACGGAAAGCGATATTTCGATAGAAAAAATTGCAGGGGATATAGGCATTGACAGAAGCTATTTCTATAAGCTTTTCAAGGATAGTGTGGGAGTTTCTCCAAAAGAATATCTTACTTCTTTAAGAATAGAAAAGGCAAAAGAGCTTCTTAAAATGCCAAACGCTACAGTGACAAATGTGGCATATTCTGTGGGATATGAACCTTCGGTTTTTACAAAGGCTTTTTTAAGCCGGGAGGGGATAGCTCCTTCGTTATATAAAGAAAGTCTTATATCAGATATAATTAGTTTATAAAAGGGGATGCTTTTATGAAAAAGATGCTGGCGCGCTATCCGATAGGAAACCCGAGACGTATGTGGAAGCAGGATAATTTCGTGCTTTCTGTCACAAATGCCGCTCCGATGGGACTTGAATACGAAAGCGAAACAGACCTTGAAAAAGCAAGACATGGTATGAAAACTGCAAAAGAAGCGGGCTTTAATGTGGTTGAACTTCTCTGGGCAAGCCCTGCTATGGGAATGGAGCTTGTAAGAATGGCAGAAAGGCTTTCTATGCCCGTTATATATCAGAATATGCTTCGCTTCGGTGGAATGGGATACAGAAAAGAGAAAAATATAAAGCCGGAAGATAACGACCTTGAAGGCGTATTAAA
>JAZSAR010000048.1:0-5833 GCA_045601965.1 Clostridia bacterium | reverse complement strand
GGTTCCACCAGCGTTACGGCAAAAAAACTTGGCCGTCACTATGTGGGGATTGAACAGAATGAGCAATACTGTGTTTGGGCGGAAAAAAGGCTTGATATGGCAGATTCCGATAAAACAATTCAGGGCTATACAGACGGAGTTTTCTGGGAAAGAAATACGGCGGGCATACAGAAAAAGTATAAATAAAAGCTAAAAAGCCTTCAACACCGCTTGTTGAAGGTTTTTCTGTTTGACAAAACTATATATTAGTGATATACTATAAGATACAACTATTTCCGCATTTATCGGAATCGAAAAGAAGGCATATAAATGAGTAAAAGAGCAAGGAATAAAAGGGCTTATATAAGAGCTTTGTATACTATTATTGCCGCCGCATTAATGGTTGCGGTGTTTTTCCTTATGGTAACTTATGTGTATAAGGATGAAGAGGAAAATGCTTTTGAAGTTTTACATATGAATACAAAGGAAATCAAGGACGAGCTTAATATACAAATGCGCTCCGACAGAGAGAACCTTGTGACAATGGCAAATTTTGCATCCATGATTTACACCGAGGGAACAGACTTTGACTTGTTGTTCAATTCCTTTGAGCCCATGGGGTTAATTGAATATATCGGAATCCTGCTTCCCGATAATACATATCTTACAAAAGACGGTAAGTATGATGCAACGGGCAAGCTGTCTTTCACGGCAGATATGTTCAAGGGCGAATATGTAAGCGGGCTTTTGAAATCCGTTACTTTGCCTGAGCGTGACCTTGTGAGAAGCGCCGTTCCCATAATGTCGGGCGGAAAAACAGTTGCAATGCTTTACGGTATTACAGAGCTTGACACCTTCAACGAAATGTATGCAAAGGCTATTGAAAATGCTTATGTATGTGTTATAGATAGCGAAGGGAATTTCGTTATTAACACATTGGATTCTTCGAAGACCGGAATTGAAAGCTTCCGTGAGGCAACTTTCAAGGAGCCTTATTCCTATGATAAGATGGCTTCGGATATACTTGTTAAAAGCCCGGGTTATTCTGCATTCAATGCATCGGGCGGAGATAAGAATTTTTACACTCATTATGCTCCCCTTGATATGGGTAACTGGCAGATTATGCTTTTTGAAACCGAAGAAAATGTGTTCGCAGGTGTTTTGTCGGTAAGAAGAGCGCTTCTTATCATGTTTTCGCTTTGCACAGCCATAATGCTTCTTTATCTTTCACTGATTATCCGTGAAGAGCGGCGTATGCTTGGTATAGCAGGAACGGCTTCGAAAACAAGAAAATTGCTTCTTGATATAAATAATCAGGGCGAAGGTTTAAGCTCGGCTTTATATGAAATTACGAGATTTGCAAAATCCAGGTCTGCGTTTTTTGTTGATACCGATGGCGAGGATCATCACTACATAATGCCGGAATACAGGGGGAAGCTTCTTAAGAGTGAGGATAGAAAGGAATTTCTTCGCGAAATACTTGACTATGTGGGAGTATATCAGAAAGAAAAGGTTGCAATGGTTATTCCCAAAACCATTATGAGAAACAGGATGCTTAAGCATAGTTCTCCTACGCTCTATGCTTTTATGGAAAAGCATGGGTTTAAACGTGTATGTATTGCAACGGTCTCCGACAGAAAGGATATGATAAGTATCCTTGGTGTAATAAATCCCGGAATAGCGTTAAGAATAAGTGAGCTATTAAAAGAAATTGCGGTATGCTTTACCATCGCCATAAAGAATAAGAAATATCTGCACACCACCGAAAAGGTTGCATCAACGGATGCACTTACAGGTCTTTTCAATCGTATGACATTAAGATATGATATGGAAAAAGCCAACAGCGATAGCGCATCGTCTCTTATATGTGTGTATATCGACGTAAATGAGCTTCACATACATAATCATAAATACGGTCACGAAGCAGGGGATGAAATGCTTCTTACCGTGGCTGATGCTTTCAGAGAGAGTTTTGCAGGATGCCGTGTATACAGAATCGGCGGAGATGAATTTTTAGTATTTACCGAAAATATGTCGTTAGAGGACGTTAATGCAAAAGTAAGCAAGGCAAATGAATTGATTGAAAGCAAAAATTATCATGTTTCCGTGGGTGTAAGTATTAAAGATAACGGAAAAAATATGGAACAGGTAATAAAAGAAGCCGAAAAAAGAATGTATGAGGAAAAGGCAATATACTATAAGAACAAGGGCGAAAGCGTAAAACTCAAGGAATATCAGCGTGGCGTTGAGCGCATGGACACAGGTATTGACGAAGTTGACTGTCTGCTCACCGTGATGAGTAAGACTTACAGGGGTATTTATTTTGTTAATACCGCCAGCGACACGGCAAAAAGAATTATCATGCCGGAATATTTCAAAGAGTTCAATGATGAGTCCGGGCTTTTCAGCAAAACCTTCTTCAACTATGTAACGGGGATGGTGAAGAGCGACTATCACAGAGCTCTTTTAGGGCTTCTTCATTACGATTCCTGGGAAAAACAAAGGGAATCCGGAGAAGAGCTCTCGGTTGATTATGAAAAGATGGACGGTAGCAAAATGAAGCTTATCATCCATACTGTTTCTAAAAACGAAACCATTTGGATATTTGAAACAGAAAGATAAAAACATCCCGCAATCTTTTGGATTGCGGGATGTTTTTATTTGCGTGTCCATTTTCCGGATTTGATTTTTATATAGCCCGATATTGCAACTGCAAGAGCGCTTAAGGTATCCAATATAAGGTCTGTCATGGTGTCGATAAGTCCGTCGTCAAAGTTCCAGGAGGCGGAATGAATGGCGGTTACACCTTCGGGAGGACGGAACTTTTGCATATTCATGGCGAAAATTCTGTCACAGCCAAATTCGAATATTTCCCATATTGCACCTGCTGCTACCGCAAAGAAAAAGGCAAACGCAGCAATAAATAAGGGGCTTAAGTGTAAATCTACTTTATCTGTTTCGTTCATGGCATAAACAAGCATGAAGCCGATTAACGCCAGAATAACCCCGGAAAGGGAGTGGAGCATATTGTCCCACCAGGGCACTTTGTCATAGAAACTGTTGATTTCTCCAAGAAGTTCTGCCGCAAAAATGAAAAGTACAATGGCAATTTTAACGCCGCTTGAAAAGCGGAGTCGGTTTTTAGAAATGCTTTCAACAGCTTCCGGGACAAAGGTAAGCGCGAAGCCCAAAAGTGCGGTAAAAGCGTTTATCATATTTGAAGCATCCTTTGTGAAAACGGCAAAAATCAGCGTTTCAGCAAAGGCAAGGACAAATAGTATGCGGACAACAAAGTTGACTTTGCCGTCAAGTGTCCTTTTCTTAAACATTTAATCACCTGTTCCAGTATTTGTTTTCAAGCCGTCTGTAGGAGATGGCTTCGCTCAAATGAGTCATGTTGATTTTCGCAGAGCCGTCAAGGTCGGCAATGGTGCGGGTTACAGTCATTAAAGAATTGTAGCCTCTCATGCTTAATCCCAGTACCTTAAAGGCGTTTTCAAGGAGATTTTTGCAATCCTCATCAAGGGGACAATAGCGATTAAAATCATCCTCTGTTTTCATATCTGAGTTAAGGCGTGTGTCGCTTCCGAATCTTTCTTTTTGTATAAGCCTTGCACGGGTAACCCTCTTTTTGATATCTGCGCTGGACTCTCCTTTTGTTTCGCTCAAAGTATCAAAAGAAAGACTTGATGCCTCAACCTGAATATCTATTCTGTCAAGAAGAGGTCCGCTCAATTTGGATAAATATTTGTTAATGGCGTTCTGTGAGCAGGTACACCTTCTTCTCTTATCTCCGTGATAGCCGCAGGGACAAGGATTTGCGGCAAGTACCAGCATGGTTTTACACGGATATGTATTTGTGGCTGATGCGCGGGATATGGTAACTTTGCCGTCTTCGATGGGCTGGCGCATCGCTTCCATGGATTTGGGGCCGAATTCCAGAAATTCATCAAGAAACAGCACGCCGTTGTGTGCAAGAGAAACCTCGCCCGGGCGGGAATCCGAGCTTCCGCCGATAAGCCCCGATGTTGAAATGTTGTGGTGCGGGGAGCGGAAAGGCCTTGCGGAAATTACGGGAGCATCTTCTGTAAGCAGGCCTGCCGCGCTGTATATCCTTGTGGTTTCAATGGCTTCGCTTATGTTCATGTCGGGAAGAATGGTGGGTATGCGCTTTGCCAGCATGGATTTACCTGAGCCGGGGGAGCCCATGATAATCACGTTGTGACCACCTGCCGCGGCAATTTCAAGGGCTCTTTTTAATAAGGGCTGTCCCTTGACGTCTGAAAAATCCACATCATATACCATGTTGTTTTTGATTAAAAGCTCTGTGTCTGTTACGGTTGGGGCAATAGGCTTTTTGCCAGTTAAAAACATAATGGCTTCATATAAATTTTCAGCGCCGTAAACGTTTACGCCCTCTGCAAAAGATGCTTCGATGGCGTTTTCCTTGGGAACGATTATGTTTTTAATCCCCTCTTTGGCACAGCCCATGGCAAGAGATAAAATGCCGTTTATCTTTTTTATTTCGCCTGCCAGCGAAAGCTCCCCGAAAAAGGCAAATCCGTCAAGGGCTGCCTGGGGGATTTTTTTGTCTGCCACAAGGAGAGATAGGGCAATAGCAAGGTCAAAGGTGCTTCCTTCTTTTTTAATGTCTGCAGGCGCCAGATTTACTATTATTTTCTGCGGCGGCAGAGAGAAACTTGAGTTTCGCAAAGCTGCACGGACACGCTCCTTGGCCTCTTTTATGGCAGCGTCGGGAAGACCTACAATGTCAAAGGCGGGAAGACCTGCGGTAAGGTCAGCTTCAACTGTCACGGGAAGGGATTCGATTCCTATGAGAGTAAAGCTTTTTGATTTGGAAATCATTTTTGTCCCTCCGTAACATTCTTTTTATAGATTGTATAAAGACCTGTCAGAAGCAAGTTGGGATCGTATGTTATGTCGGATTTGCAGTGTGGGACCACATATTTTGCATGGCCGCCGGTTGCAATTACTTTTGCATTCTTGCCAAGCTCTGCTAAAAAGCGTTCAACCATTCCGTCAACCATGGATGCGGCGCCTAAGATAACACCGGAGCGCATACAGTCGGGAGTATTGGTGCCGATGGCGCATTTCGGCGCTTCAAAGCTTATCTCCTGAAGGAGCGCTGCTTTTTTGGTGAGAGCGTTAAGCGACGTGGTGATGCCGGGCATAATTGCACAGCCTACAAAGGTATTTCCCTCGTCACTTACGGAAATTGTGGTTGCTGTTCCCATGTCAATTACGATAACAGGACCGCCGTATTTGGTGAGTGCCGCCACATTGTTTGCCACAATGTCACTTCCCAGCTGTGAAGGATTGTCTGTTCTTATGTTCAGTCCTGTTTTTACACCGGGGCCTAAAACAAGAGGTGTTTTTCCTATAAGCTTTTCCGTAGCGTGGGATAAAACAGCAGAAAGAGGAGGTACAACGCTTGAAATAATTGCACCTTCAAAGTCGTTTTTGTCAACGCCGTAAAGCTGGAGTATTCCGAGGATGTATGTGGCATATTCATCCTCAAGACGGTTGTGGTTTGTCTCAAGTCGGGAAATGAACTTGATTTCCCCGTCTTTTATTGCGCCCACAACAATGTTGGAATTGCCTATATCAATTGCAAGAATCATAATCCTGACACTCCTTTATATTATATATATCATAGTATATCACAAACCTTAGTATTTTTAAAGAATTTTTTTGCCTAAAAATCTGTAATTATACTCTTGACAAATGAAAAAAAGTGTGTATAATATATAAGGTAATGGCCTTATCGTCTAGTGGCCTAGGACGGAGCCCTCTCACGGCTCAAACCGGGGTTCGACTCCCCGTAAGGTCACCA
>JAZSAR010000047.1:0-8387 GCA_045601965.1 Clostridia bacterium | reverse complement strand
CATCTTCTTGTTGCCCCAGGATGCGGTTTTATCGCTCATATCGCTTCTGTCGGAGCCGAAATCAAAAGTTCCCGTATAAATGGATGTAAAATTTGATCCGTCGCTTGATGCAAATACTTCAAAGCTTGTGAAAAGTCCTGATGGATTGTCCTTTCTTCTCACATAGGTAAAGCCTGAAACCGTTTCTTCTTTTCCGAAATCAACTGTTATGGAGCTGGGAATTTCAGATGCTACAGCTCCCCCGTCAACCACGGTGTATAAAGAGTGCCATAGCGTTTGTTCGTTTCCGTCAAAGGCTTTGTCTGCAGAAAGATTTGCATTCATTTCCGTACTTGCAGAAATCTGCCAGGAGGCGCTTTTTTCTAAAACATTTGCATCTTCTGCAAAAGCAAAATTAAAGGATGTAAACAAAAGAGCAGAAATCAATATCAAAGAAAATATTTTTTTCATCGTTTTTATCTCCCTTAGTTAAAATATACGGAATATGCATCTGCCGAAGCGACATCACCATTAATCACATAAAGACCGCCCTCGGTTTTTGCTACAGTTTTGCCAAAGCAATCAGAAAGCAAAGTAAGCGGAACATAAACAGTACCGTTATCAGCTATTACCGGATTTGTGAGGGTTTTTAATACTCCGTTTACTCTTATTTCGTTAGTACCGAGAGTTGTGCCTGCCCACTTGAATTCTTTAACCGTCTTTCCATCTGAGTCCGAAGTGTAGATAAATAAAATATTATAGAAAGATTCGTAGCTTACCTTTGTAAGTCCAAAGCCTAAAATCTTATTAAGTGCATCATAAGGGATATATGCCGTTCCTCCTATTTCCTTGCACATAAGAAGAGGATTTGTCTCAGAAAGGTTTGATTTTCCGCCGGAAACAAGCATCTTTGCGCTTCCGGGCTTAACAATCGTGCTTCCTTTAAGGGCTGTTCTTTCATCAGCGGTGGGAGCATTGTCACCCGATTCTTTATATACATAGTTAAAGCGTCCCATCGGTGCAACATTTCCGTTTACATAGAAATCAAGAATGTCGTTTGATACACAGTTATCAACCCACTTGAATTCAAAATTGAGAGCGCCGGAAAGACTAATAAGAGCCCGATCTGTCTTTATAACAATGGTTTTATCCATAACCTTATATTCATATGCTCCCTTTTCCGTCTTGCTTCCGTCTGAGGCAAGTGCATAAACCTTACCGTTTGAAAGCACACAGTCATAGCCCTCCCATCCGGTATAGTAAAGCCTGTCGGAGTTTATGTAGAGGTTCATAAAGCCCGCGTCGCCTTCGCCCTTAAGAGTGCTTTCAGCTTCCGCCATAAAATACATAAAGGAAGAATCCCTTGCAATCTTCATATAAACAGGGTTGTTTCGCATGGTGTCATTTTTGTAAACCACGTTTCCAAGACCTGTGCTGTTTCGTTCGTATGTTCCTCTGTCTCCGAAATACTCGTCTGTTATGCCGTTCCATGCATTAAGGTCATTTATATCAATCGTCGCTTCTGCTCCTGCCGCCTTTAAGGGCTCTGCCCCCTTGAAGCGTCTTACCGCATCAACTAAAAGACAATAATAAATGTCCTTAAGTTCGCCCTTGGAAGGCTCCATATCACGGCTTGCCGCATCGTCATACTGGTCGGGGAATGCATTTTTCGTGGTATTCCATTCGATGTGACGGACAACCGTCCATTCATTCCAGCCTGTTACAAGCATTAAATCCACATCGTTTGAAAGTGCTGCAGAAAGCTGTTCACGGAAGAAATATCCGTACTTGTGAGCGCCCGCGCTATGATCATCACCAAGAGTTTCCATATAGCCTCGTCCCATAACATAGGGAGTGTTCATCGCGTCGATTTTTCCTGTTTCATAGGAACGGTTAACAGAAACCCCCACGTTTACAGCTTCAAAGCTTCCGTCCGCTCTTTCCTTGGAAAATGTATTTCCGTAGGTTCTGAGCCAGCCCCACTCGTTATCCTTTCTGATTTTTTCCGTATGGTCAGGCTGAGGAAGTCGGAAAGTAAAGAAACGCTTAACCTCATCCATAATTTTGGACAGCTCCACATCTCCCTCTGCCTTAAGCTGATCGGGATGGGCAATTATCAACGGCTTTCCGTCCACCATATACCAGAGGTCAGAATATTTTCCGTCGTGATATGCTCCGAAATATGTGGATAAAATGTTATACTTCGCATCGGGATTTGTTGCTGCAAAATTACTTACATAGCCGATTTTAGGTACCTTATTACCATCGTTCATTGCATCTCGCAGTGCTTTAAAAAGCACCTCAGATGATGCTCTGAAGGTTGCTTTTCCGTTGGTACAGTCGAAAAACATCACATCAACGCCGGCATTTCCAAGCATAACGGCGTGCTTACGCATAACCCAGTAGTCCTCCGCGGTATAATAACCGAAAAGCGGTTCGTTCCAGTAGTGTACCACTTTGCCCTTCGGCCAGGAAGGATGATTATAGTCATATTTTGCATCGGGATGGCTCTTCATAAATTCCGTGTTATTTACAGGATTTGCCTCTCCCGAAAGCTTATGCCACGTCCAGTAGAATATGCCCACATCCTTGCCGTCTTTAAACGCGCCAACTTCTTCATAGTCTGCCATTTTTCTGCCAAGAGAATCAGTAAGTGCCCAGGTGGTCTCGTGCTTATCAATTATCTTATCAGAAGGTATGGGCTCATAAGTATATGTATATTCCGCTTCCTTAAATGTCACCGACTTAACTTTAGTGGCGTTTGCAGAAAGAAGACTCATAAAATACACATCGTGAGTGCCTTCGGTCTTTTCAATCGCTCCTGTAAAAGAAGCAAAGTCTGTGCCCACATTAAGGTCAATTCTTCCGATAACCTTCCCTTTTTCGCTGTCAAGCCTTATAAGTAAAAGGTCGCCGTTTCCGCCCACCTTATCGCAGATAGCCTCCACCGAAACGGAGTTTATTCCCGTAAGGTTAACTCCTTTTACGGCAAAAACACTTTCTTCAATTCCGAAAGAAGCTGCTCCGTCTTTTAAGGAAACATTGTTTCCCAAAGAAGCGCTTTCTTCCACGTTGTAGGCTTTATCCGCCGCAAATACTGCATTCGGAATCAACGTAAGTGCCAGAAGGATTCCCAAAAAGCTTTTAGCAAATTTCATTTATTTCTCCACCTTTCAAAGTATCTGATTATATAATACAACATCTGATAGTCCGTGTCTATCAACATTCAGTTACAATTCTGCCAACATTCCGACATTTCAATGTTTTTTGACTACTTTTTGTTAATTTTTCTTGATTTTTACACCTTCAAGATATATAATTAGCGTGAGGTGATTATATGAACACTCCCATAAGGCTTGGTAATGTCAAACACATAAATGACGACGGCATAGGTCTTTTATGGCAAAGCTTTCCTCCCGGTCATATATCTCCCATACATTCCCACACCTTTTACGAGCTGGAGCTCACCTTATCGGGAGAAACGACAGAATATATAAACGGTGAACCCTTCTTAAAAAAGCGGGGCACCGTGTCAATTCTCTCCCCGGCTGACTTTCACAGCTTTGAGGTAAACGATTCAACCGACGTGGCTGATCTTATGTTTGAGGAAAAGTACCTTCCCGGCGGCATTTCTTCCGAGATTTTTTCAAGGGACATAAGCCCCTCCGTCATACTGAGCGAAGAAAAAACCGAAGCTTTAAAAAATCTTTTTCATGTAATTGATTCTGCAAAGGACTATGATAAACCCCTTAAAAGCACGCTGATAAAAAGCCTCATTGAGTCCGCCCTTTTAATAATAATTAAGGAATATAACAGCCAGGGGCTTAAGATAAAGGACAAAAAACAATCGGAAGGGGAGCAGATGCTGAGGTTTATCGACCTTCATTTCAGGGATAATCCCGATGTAAGTACGGTTGCCGAGGCAATAGGTAAATCACCCGACTATTTCAGCAAATATTTCAAAAAACACGTCGGTTGCGGTTACAGCGAATACTTAAATAAAAGAAAGTCGGAATGCGCAGAAGTTCTCCTTCGTACCAGCGATATGTCAATTACCGAAATTTGCTTTAATTCGGGCTTCGATTCTATGTCCAACTTTTTAAGAGTGTTTAAAATCCACACAGGGCTGACCCCCTCGGAATACAGGCAAAGCAAAAAAGGAAAATAAAAAAGCACCAGCAAGGGTGCTTTACCATATCGGAGATTCGATTTTGACTTCGGGGGCCCCGAAAAGCCAAGGGCTTTTTGGGGAGAGGAGGAGCAATATTATGGGCGTATTTTTGCTTTGCAAAATGGAGCCCATGTTTATTTGCTCCGACGACCTACGTCGTTTTTGCCGCTTCGCGGACAAAAACCTCCTATGACACGTTCGAATTTCCTATTGAAATTCAAACAAAAGCACTACCTTGTAATTATACTTTGCTATGTCGGAGATTCGAGTCGTCGGATTTTCCGACGACCTACGTCGTTTTTGCCGCTTTACGGGCAAAAACTTCCTATGACAAGTTCGAATTTCCTATTAGAATTTCCAAACAAAAAGACCATCCTTACGGATGGTCTTTTTGTTTGGTGACCCATCGGAGATTCGAACCCCGGACACCTTGATTAAAAGTCAGTCCACGTATCGGCTACATCGGTATTTTGAGCCTTTTGACAACAGCTTGACAACAAATATGCAGTCATTAGAAATCCATTCCGAAAGGACTGTTTCTAATGTCTACACCCCGCAAAGCGAAGTACAGCTTCGTTTTAAAAACACCTTCGACAAATTATGCTAATCCTACAACGTTAGGAGGCGCATACTAATGTCATCACTACGATTCAATTTCGCAATGGCGCTTTATAGAGCCCGAACCGCCCGAGGTTGGACGCAGGCTCAGGCAGCCGAAATTCTTGACTGCTCCCTACGCTATTATCAGATGATGGAAGCCGGTCAATACTTTCCCAGCTTCCCACGCGCCGTAAAAATTGCCAAATTCTTCGCAATCGATATTTCCACACTAACAGACGAAGAACTCCCCTTCTATGTATGACCACACAAAAAGAGCACCCTGGCGGGTGCCCTTTTCCTTTTACTCTCTCGGCTTTTTCCAAAGCTTGTCGTTATAATCCTTGCCGTTTTCTCGATACCACGATGTACCAACCAAAGCCTGACCATACGGATTATTCTTCGATACGCCGTCCGTCTCCATCTGCCACAAATAACCCAGCATCTCTTCACTTAATTCCGCATCTGTCATTTCCTGAAGGATTTCCAGTGCCATAGTAGCTTCGTCCTGATTAATATTTCCGTTGCCGTTTCCTTGCTTATCAGCCTTTGCAAGGGCAATTTCCCAAAGTGCATAATCTTCAGGCTCTAAACCGATATTGCCTTCGGCGATATTCATTTTTTGAACATCAGAGTTACTGGATTCATACTTAGGATAAACTTCCGTAATTCCTTCAGCATTGGCATATTTCCACAATATATCAATTGCTTTAGCTCTTTCCCCATCAGATAAACCATCATAAGCCTTTGAATCAACCAGTCCTCCTACCAGCTCTTTTCCTGTTTGTCCGGCTGTCTTTTGATATTCATTATGCTGTTCGGGGTCAAAAGTTATCTTATTATCGCCGTCCGTAAATGTATACCCCACTTTTTCAGGGAACACCTTAAATCCTTCAGCATCTTCCGTATTGCTGAGCCTCCAAAGTTCTTTTGTCAAATCATCCTCCGTAACTTTTTCAATGTATCCCGGGGAAAGAAAATTCTCAAATGCAGACAGGATATAATCAGAAGCCGACTTTTTATTTTCTTCTTCTCCCCAAGCATCAACATAAGGCGTTGATGTCTCAATTAATCCCGGGATTTTATTTTTAATTTTATTTGCGCCCTTTTGCACCTGATACGGAAGAGGATTCGTTCTGTCATAATCGTTATTCCTTCTTTGACTACTATCAAAAGTCCTTGCAAATTGTCCAAGCCATGTAGGAATAAACTGTCCTGCGAAATTCAGCGCAGTCTGAGCAGCAAATACTGTCACATTTTCTCCTCCGTTGGTGGCAAATGAACTTCCGGCGGAAAGAGCATCCGTCAGCCCCGAGAGATATGTCGCTTCAAAAATGGGTGAAAACATCTGCATCGTAGCATCAGCAACGTCACCTATTTTTTGGAAAATTGTATTTTGCCTGATCTCTCCGTTTTCATCAACAAAATACTTTTCAGATATACCGTTCTTATTTCCGAAGAAAGCTTCCCACATAGCCGCTCCCCAAAGAAGCGGTATAGCAGTAGGCGCCGCCCATTCAATTGTATATCTGTAATCACCTATTTTAATAGAGTAATCCTGCTCGCCGACTAAGTAATCATATTCTTCATTCTCATCGTCGCCGGTGCTCCTTAGTCCTCCCATCGAAGCCAGCGTAAATCCTAAAAACGCCATAGCGGAGCCGGTAAGGGTTTTGGCAACGGAATTGATTATCTCGGAAGCATCGACCTTTCCGCCCTTATAATTTATAATGTCCGAAGCAATCTTTATAAATCCGGCAGGGCTGTACTCAAAAGCCCGCTTTGTCACATTTATAGGAGTTTTTGTAAATGGTATAAGCCCGCCGAGCATTAATTCAGTCACCCAGTTAGTTCCCTTCACTTTATCCAAAGCTTTAGCTATTTTGGAATTGTCTCGGAAAGTTGCTTCCTGCGCTTCCTTAATAGCATACTCTTCGGCCCGCATTTGCTCCGATTCAGTTATTGTAGCAGGAGTAAGTTTATTGGCTAACATATAGCTTGTCAAAGCGTGTTTGTAGTTTATGCTGAGGAAAACTTCGTCGCCTGCTTCCATTGTCCAAGATGTAGCCCTTCGGTACGTCTCCAATATTTTATTATTGAAAATCCGGCGCCTTTCGCTTATTTCATCAGTTGTAGTGTCATACTTTCCGCCATTCTTTGCAAGCTTAAGATTATAGTTCCAACTCTCATCTACAAACGCCTTCATTTCTGCAGACTGTTTCTTAAAGGCTGCAATTGTCTTCGTTCTGCCTGCTCGATGATTTTCTATGTAGTCAGCAACATCTGCTTCCGAGGCACCGTTTTCACGTAATTTAGCAGCAGAGGCTTCCACACTCTTGTTAATAATAGGAACCGTCACGGATTCAATTCCGCTTCCAATGATATTCTTTGTCATCACCGGAATAAGCATAATTCCATTTCCTATAAGATTTCTCCCTTGAGTCCTTGCATTCCCAAGCATCATCGTATAGCGCCATGCCTTAATCTTCTCGCCCCAGGTTGCGGGGATGTTGGCAGCAATGTAATCCTTGGCAAGCTCCACAGCCTCGTTAAGCTCTTCGGGAGATTTCGAGTTTAAAATCGCCTCCTGAATTTCCGTGGGTATTTCTATAACACCCGCCTTTTTCTTTGCAAAATCAGCATATTTCTTCGCTCTCTCCCTTGCTTCCTCGGCAATAGTTCTTGCAGCCTTTGCTTCTGTAAGAGCATCGTCTGCCTCATGCAAACGGGAAAGAAGGCTTGCAATGTCGCCTTTAAGCTTTTCGCTCTTTGTGTTTTCTCTGATAATTGCATTTTCTGCTCTTTCGAGCTTGCCTTTAAGTCTGTCTCTCTCTTTTTTAAGATTTCTTCTTAGCTCAGCTGCTTCGTCTGCCGCAGTCTTTGCAACCTCATACTTGTCGGAAAGCTCTGAAAGCTCGTTGTTAATCTCGGAAATTCTGTTTGTATTCTTTTCCGTAGCAAACTCTGCCTCTTTGATCTTTTTAATAATGCTTCTTCTCTCTGCCGAAAGCTTTTTCCGCTCCTCGGCTAAAGCATCCCTTATCTCCTTCGCTGCTTCATATTTCGCTTCCGCATCGGCTATGTCGCTTTCAAGGATTTCAATCTCCGCCATAATTCTTTCGGTGGAATTCTCTTTGGCTTTTGTCGCTCTTTTAAGTTTGGAAAGCTCTTTGTTTGTCTCAACTTTCTTCTTGTAAAGAGAATCGCGCTCCGTTATAGCGTCATAAAGTATATTTCTCTGCTCGGCAATCTGCTCTTCAATAAGGTCAATCTGTTCGGCAATCTTCCCTTTGTTGGCATCTTTTTTCTTTATTTCTCTTTTAAGGGTGGAAAGTTCTTCCTTAAGTTCCCTTACGACTTCTTCTCCTGATGAAACCTTGCTTTCCAGCTCAAGCAATTCCGTAACAACTTCAATTGCAGTTTCAACCTCTGTAACCTCGGTTTCCTTTTCTATAACACGGTTATCTGCAGTTTCAAGCGCCTTTTCTGCACTGTGATATCTTTTCGTCTCCCAGTCCGCGGCGCGCCCTTTCTTTCCGCCCTTGCCTCTGTCTTCGGTGATTTTGCTTGCAACCTTATTAAGATACATAAGCTGCCCTTCAGGGCTCATTCTCTTAATCAGCTTCATCGCCTGAACGAC
>JAZSAR010000046.1:0-21810 GCA_045601965.1 Clostridia bacterium | reverse complement strand
GCTTTTTTATATTTTCTGATAAAGCTCCATTTTGCTTTCCCCACAAGCTCTTCCAGCTTTTCTGAAGGCTTCCACAAAAAGAATGCGATTATTATTCCGATTATGCAGGGTGTAAATACCCCTATGAAATTGCCCAGCGAATCAAGGCTTCCTTCATAATTTTCCGTTACTCTGTAAAACAGAATCAAAAGCACACCAACCAGGAACATCTTTATCCAGTTACTCTGTATCTTTTTCATATATACCTCCGCTAACTCAAGGTTATATCAAAAAACTGAATTATATTCTACCACAAACCGTCATCTTTTGCAAGGTATTTTTAATCTGCAATAACTACAGCCTCTCCGTTTTCTTTGTAGGTAATTCTGTCCCCGGTTCTATTCAAAGAATCCATATAGGAAAGATATTCTTCCTTTGAATTGAAGAGAGGTTTATAGTTTTCAATTATTTCCTTTGCTCTCTTTGCTCCGTCGGAAAGAAGAATATAAAGCATTGCCATCTGCATTTTGGAAGAAGCAACGCAGGCTACCTCGGAGTCAACAATATAATAGTCGCTTCCGTGGGCTGTTCCCTTTGCTCCGCCTGCATAGGGATGTACAACGGGCATAATGCAGGATAAGTCACCCATATCGGTGCTTCCTGAGCTTATCCCCTCATTTATGTTGAATGTATATTCGGGCAGTATTTTTCCTGCCGCTTCTTTCGTAATTTCAATAAGCCCGTTATCGTTTGTAAGCGGAGCATATCCCGGAATATCCGTTATATCCACATTTGCACCTAGCGATAATGCCGCACCGGAGAGTGCACGGTTTACCTTTTTATTTGCCTTTACTATGGCATCGAAGTTAGCTCCTCTTACATAGCTTTCAAGCACAGCCCTGTCGGGAATGGCGTTAACCATCTCTCCTCCCTTTGTCATAATGGGGTGCACTCTTATTATATCCTTTTCAGCAAAAGTCTCTCTTATGGCATTTACTGCATTTATTCCGCAATTTGCCGCATAGAGGGCGTTTACTCCGTTCCAGGGTGAGCCACCTGCGTGGGATGCAACGCCTTTATAGGTGATATTTTTTGCAATGCAGCCAACAGAGCCGTTTCTTACAGAAAAGGAGGATGAAGTGTGTACCATAAACGCAAGGTCAACTCCGTCAAAATATCCTCTGGACAAAAATTCGCTCTTTCCGCCAAGATACTTGATTACACCCTGCTTTTTTAAGTTGTTTCTGTATTCGATTTCAAGAAGCTCCTCAGCAGGAACGGCGCAAAGCATTATCCTTCCGCATAAGTCGTCAAGCACGCCAGGTTCTTTAAGAGCGGCGGCAACACCAAGGAGTGCCGCGCACTGCGCATTATGACCACAGGAGTGTACCGCACCCGTTTCGGGATCGGACTCGGGATGATTAGGACAGATAATTGAGTCAAGCTCGCCCAGAATAAGAAGTGTGGGGCCCTCTTTTCCCGTATCTATCGTAGTGCAAAAGCCCGTTATTCCCTCTGCCATAGTAAGTTCATAGCCCAAAGCTTTAAAAGCATCCGCCATATATTTTGAAGTCTTTACTTCTTTATAGCCTGTTTCGGGATTTTTCCATATATACCTCTCAGCATCCAATATGAGCTGTCTGTTTTTTTCAACTGCAGCTTTTAATTTTTCCATAAAAACACCTCTTTTATATTTTAAGAAAATCCCCTTATCTATCATTAATCTCTGACAACGCCTGCAGCTCTTGCTCCGCCGAATTCGCCGTTTTCATCGGCAAATCCAAAGGAGTAAAGTGCTCCGTCAACTGTAAATTTAATTCTGAACACCGTATCTTCAAGCTCCGCTACGGAAAAACCGTCAAAAACAACTTGAGCTTTTGTACTGTCTCCGTTGAATGTATGAGCCGCTTTGATTAATTTTCCGTCTTCTGAAAGAATTTCAACCTTGACTATTCCAGATGCATTTAAGTACATAGCTATTTTATTATTAAAGCAAAGCTTTCTTGTTAAAAGTTCGCCTTTTCCTTCCATAGATACAAATCCGTCTCTTCTGAGTTTCGCAAGTCCTGTTGCACCATTTGCATACATTCCGCTTAAGTGACCTTCAACCTCTGTTTTTTTAGACTCGTCTCCGGCAAATCCGATATAATAAATCCATAGCTCATCTCCATTTATTATAGTTACGCCACCGACAGACTGTATATATCCTCTGTCCCAGTAGCCTTTATCGAAAGATGCATTGATAAAGCTTTCCCGTGACGGTCTTGAAAAGTTGTATCCGTCACGGCTGTACATAGGCATAAGCTCTGTAATTTTCGGCACTCCTGCCCTGGCACAGGTATTATTTTCAGGACCATATAAAACCTGAAACATACCAAGCATTATACTTTCATAGCCCACACAGTCCACATTGTAAAGGTGCGGCTTTTGTCTTATATCGGGATGGGGCAAATCGAATTCATCCACCTTCATCCAGTAATGCTCTTTTCCTTTATCCCAGGATGCGGCATCAAAAAAGTTATCGCACTCATAATAAATACGGCTTCGTTCAAATCTTCCTTCCCATTGCTGGCTTCTTACGCTGTGTATCCATTTCTTTCTAAAAGGATTGTAAAAAATGGTGCTTCTGTCCCCGATTTCTCCGGTGTATGAAAGCTTATTAAAATGGATTCCGTCATTGCTCACCCCGATAATGCCGGGATACCGGCTTCCGGGATTTCGCATAAAGAGCTTGTAACGCTCCTCCTTCGGCGCATCATAGTCAATCCATACGGTTGTAGAGTCGGGACGAAGATAGGATGTATCGTCAGGGAATTCAATGGTGTCTGCCGCATCTTGGTGCTCATAGTGTAAAATAATATTTGTACCGTCACCCAAATCAGGCTTTTCCCAGTTAATGCCGTCCTTGGATGTTGCATAACACATATGATTGCACCAACTGCCTTCATACCACATTTTGAATATCTTTTCATCTTCATCGTACCATACTCCCCCGCTTTTCGGGCAGGCAAGCGGAAGCCCTTCCTTCTCCCAGGGTTTATCCGGATAAAGAACCGGATTCCCCTCATATTTTTTTGCTTTATGGTACTTCGGAATAAGATTTGTTTCTTCTATAAGAAAATCATCCACAAAAAGCTGTCGTCCATTAGATACATCTATAACTTCAGGCGGATTTTTAAGATAAGGAACATTTGCAGGTTCGGAGGGCGACTTACAATAATCGTTCCCGATAATAATGTTATTATACAGCTTCTCCATATCTTGTCTCCTCTGTTAAAGTAAGTCAATATCTGCTTTTATGGCGTTATGAATATCCTCTCTCATTTTCATTACTGTGCTGTAGTCTTCATATCCGTATTTTTTTACTGTGGATATAGTTGCATCGGACAGAATAATTACATAAAGTCCGCTTTTTATATCAACGAAAACTGACTGTCCCGTATGCCCGCAGTGACCTATGCTTCCCGTTGGAAAAAGCTTTCCCGTCTGGTTATATCTTTCGTCCACATACAAAAAGCCGAGTCCGCGGGATGCAGACATTTCTTTTGTATAATTTTTTATCGCCTCGCAGAAGGTTTCTCTTTTAATTATGGGTGCACCGTAATCAAGAAGCATTTTAACATATTTTGTAACATCGGTTATGTCAGAAAAAAGACCTGCGTTTCCTGCTACGCCGCCTAAAAAGCGACAGTTCATATCGTTAACTATACCCTTTTTTTCATCCTTAACATTACTGTTTACCAAATTCTTTTCTTTATCCGGCAAAAAGGAAGTATCGTTAAGCTCCAAAGGCTTTTTTACAAGCTCGTAAAATGCTTCATCAAACATTTTGCCAAACACTTTTTCAACTATTTTACCAAGGAGTATATACCCCGGGCAGCTATACATAACATCTGTACCTATTGGCTTATCCGAAGGGATGGAAAGAATGTATTTCGCAATATTATCATTATTATTTTCGCCCATCAGCCATTTATGCCCGATTCCCATAGTATGGGTTAAAAGATTTTTTACGGTCATTTCTTTTTTATCCTCGGGAACAGGGAAAAAAGCAGATACAGGCGTATCAAAAGAAAGAAGCCCTTTATCCTTCGCAATAAAGGTGAGTGTAGTAGTAACAATTATTTTGGTTACCGATGCCATATCAAAAAGAGTGGTTTCATCAATTTCCTTATCCTTTGACCTATACAAATCAAAAAGTACTCTGTCGCCCTTTCCCACTCTTATTGCAATGTTTGAAAGATGCCCGTCAGTCATATATTTATCTATGCAAAATTCCGTGTTCTTCATAATAAACCACTTCCTTACTTTGTAGTATATCACATAAGTACGGTCATTTCAATAAAATCCCATTCGCAAAAGCATTTTCTTCTTTGTTTTTCATAGTGTTATAACCGTCACGTTTTCATCACTCTTACGGCAGATGGTATAAAGTCCCTTTATTCCGATTTTGGATTTTTCAAAAAGGAACACGGTATGCTTTGCATTTTTCATTATCTCTTCCTTAACTCCTGTTATGTCGGGAGATGAGTCCGTAATAACGCCATCCTCCGTTATTCCCTGCGTGGTTATAAAGGCTATATCCACGTTAAGGTTTTCAGCCTGCTTTTTCGCCGACGTTCCGACCAGGCACATATCGCTCTCTAAATATTCTCCGCCTATTATAAAGCAGGGAATATGAAATTCCGATGCCGAAATGAGTGCATTTACCGAATTTGTTATTATTTTTACATTTTCAAACTTTTTTATGTGCGGGATTATAAACTGGCTTGTGGACGAGCTGTCGATGAATATGTTTAAGCCGTCTTCCAGAAATTCCGCCGCCTTTTTGGCAAGTGCTCTTTTTTCGTCCTCTTCTATATGCATACGGGAAGAAACGGGAAAGCTTTTGTTTTCCGGCAGGCACATTGCCCCACCGCGGTATCTTTTCACATAGCCGTTTCTTGAAAGCTCGGCCAAATCCCTTCTCACCGTCATTCCCGAAACATACAGGACAGAAGACAATTCTTCCACCGACATTTTCTTGTTTTCGCATATAAGATTGAATATTTCCTTTTGCCTTTCGCTTAGTTTCATAGCATCACTCCGTTCACACAATTGTTCATTTATCAACATTTTGAACAACTATTGTGTTTATTTCTATCTCGTGTTATAGTATAGCATATAAAATAATTTAATGCAAGGAGATTTATTATGCCTCTTTTTCCAATAACACCGCTGCTTGAGCTTATTATAACCCGTACCGTGGGAATTTTAGGTCTTGGAGCAAACTTTCTATCATTTCAGTTCAAAAAACATAAGCAGATTTTATTTTTCAGAACCGTAAATGAAGCACTATTTATTCTGCAGTATTTCCTGCTCGGCGCATATTCAGGAGGAATCCTTAACGCCGTTGGATGCGTAAGAAACATCATTTTCACAAAGCAGGTAGCAGCGGGAAAGAAAACCACGGTTTTCCAGATAATTTTCTGTGTTATATTTACTGCCTTTGGCATTCTCACCTTTGACGGAGTAAAAAGCATAATGCTTATCTTCGCAAAAGACCTTTCGACAATTGCCTACGGAAACAAAAACACAACCGTAATAAGAACAGTTTCCTTTTTAACTCATATATGTTACCTTGCATACAATCTTGCCGTTACTTCCTATGAAGGCGCCATTGCCGACGGGGTATTGCTTATATCGTTAATTATCGGAATAATACGGTTTGACATAATTCCAAGGCTTAAGAAAGAAGAAATTTAAACATACACAACAAAAAACACCGTTCATATGAACGGTGTTTTTTATTAAGCTTTAGAATTAAACCAGCTCGATGATGGCAGTAGGAGCCGCGTCTCCGCGTCTTACTCCGCCCTTATAAATTCTGGTGTATCCTCCGTTGCGTTCTGCATACTTGGGAGCAATCTCATCAAACAGCTTCTTTACAACGTCTTCGCTCTGAATGAAAGCAAGAGCCTGTCTTCTTGTGTGAAGAGTGTTCTTCTTACCAAGAGTAATCATCTTTTCAGCGATGGGACGGATTTCCTTCGCACGTGCTTCTGTGGTGGAAATCTTGCCGTTCTCTAAAAGTGCGGTAACCAGATTCTTGAGCATAGCTATTCTGATATCAGTCTTACGACCTAATTTTCTTGTACCGGGCATCTAACGCACCTCCTTATTCTTCTTCGGACGCCAATGAAAGTCCAAGGCCATGAAGCTTGTTAATAACTTCTTCCAGAGACTTACGTCCTAAGTTTCTAACCTTCATCATATCTTCGTCTGTTCTCTGAATAAGATCTTCAACTGTGTTTATTCCTGCACGCTTTAAGCAGTTGTAGGAACGTACGGAAAGATCAAGTTCTTCGATTGTCATTTCCAGAAGCTTGCTCTGGCTGGGCGCTGCTTTTTCTACCATAATTTCGGCATTCTTAGCATCGTCAGACAAGTCGATGAACAGATTAAGATGTTCGTTTAATATTTTTGCACCTAAGGAAATTGCTTCATCAGGAGTTAAAGTACCGTTAGTCCAAACTTCAAGTGTAAGCTTGTCATAGTCGGTAATCTGTCCTACACGTGTGTTTTCCACATAGTAATTTACCTTGGGTACGGGGGTGTAAATGGAGTCCACACTGATAAGGCCGATTATGGGCTGCTGATTCTGCTTATTGCGCTCAGCACTTACATAACCTCTGCCCTTTCCTATCGTGATTTCCATATACAGTTTAGCGTCCTCGTTAAGGGTTGCTATATGAAGATCACCGTTGATAATTTCAACGTCGCTGTCATGCTTTATGTCAGCTGCTGTGATCTCCTGTTCGCCCTTTGCATCTATATAGATGGTCTTAGGGCCTTCCCCGTGAAGCTTTACAATAAGCTGCTTGATGTTGATAATGATATCTGTTACGTCTTCTTTAACACCGTTGATTGTAGAGAACTCATGGAGCACTCCGTCAATCTTAACGCTGGTAGCAGCAACACCGGGAAGCGACGACAAAAGGATTCTTCTAAGAGAGTTACCAAGTGTCGTGCCGTATCCTCTTTCAAGAGGTTCTACAACAAACTTTCCGTAGGTCTTTTCATCATTAAGCTCTGTACAGCTTATTCTGGGCTTTTCTATTTCTATCATGATAAGCGCTACCTCCCTTTAATATTATTAATTTTACAATGAGGGAGCAAATCTTACTTGGAGTACAACTCGACAATAAGAGTTTCCTCAACGGGGAAATCAATATCCGCACGGTCAGCAAGGGCTACTACCTTACCTGTAAGGGTATTCTTATCAAAATCAAGCCACTTGGGAATGATTCTGCCTTCGTTTGCTTCGAAGATAGCCTTGAAATGATCGTTACTCTTGCACTTTTCAGTTACAGCGATAACATCGCCGGGCTTAACAAGGATAGAAGGAATATTAACCTTCTTACCGTTTAAGGTAACGTGACCGTGTACAACGATCTGTCTTGATTCACGACGGGTGTTAGCAAGACCTAAACGGTATACAACGTTGTCAAGTCTGGATTCAAGAATCTGGAGCAACATTTCACCTGTGATACCGTGTCTCTTGGTAGCCATTACATAGTACTTTCTGAACTGCTTCTCAAGTACGCCGTAAATGAACTTAACCTTCTGCTTTTCATTAAGCTGAATACCGTATTCCGACTTCTTCTTTCTGTTCGGATTGGGGTTTCTGTTTGTAGTCTTGTTATAACCCATTACGCCGGGCTCAATTCCGAGCGTCTTACATCTTTTAACGATGGGCTGTGTATTTCTAGCCATAAATAAACTTCCTCCTTTCCCCTAAATCAAACTCTTCTACGCTTGGGCGGGCGGCATCCATTGTGAGGAATGGGTGTTACGTCCTTAATCATGCTGATCTCAAGACCAGCTGCCTGAAGAGCTCGAATAGCAGCTTCTCTACCTGCACCGGGGCCCTTAACGTAAACTTCTACAGTTTTAAGGCCGTGCTCCATAGCAGCCTTCGCTGCTGTTTCAGCAGCTGTCTGAGCTGCGAAAGGAGTGCTCTTCTTTGAACCGCGGAATCCTAATCCACCTGCACTTGCCCAGGAAAGAGCATTTCCTGCAGTGTCTGTGATTGTTACAATTGTGTTATTAAATGTGGAGCTGATATGAACGGCGCCGCGCTCAATATTCTTGCGCTCTTTACGACGTCTAACAGCTTTCTTAGCCACAACAGTCTTAGCCATGAAATATATCCTCCCTTACTTATTATTTCTTCTTGTTCGCCATGGTCTTTCTGGGACCTTTTCTGGTACGAGCATTCGTCTTGGTACGCTGACCTCTTACGGGAAGACCTTTTCTATGTCTCATTCCTCTGTAGCAGCCGATCTCAACGAGTCTCTTAATGTCGAGAGCTGTGTCGCGTCGAAGGTCACCTTCAACCTTGTACTCTTCTTTAGCCATTACTTCTCTGATCTTTGCAAGATCATCGTCAGTAAGATCCTTTACTCTGATGTCAGGATTTACGCCTGCCTTAGTAAGAATCTCAGTAGCGGTTGTACGACCGATACCGTAAACGGCGGTAAGACCAATTTCGATACGCTTTTCTCTCGGTAAATCTACACCGGCAATTCTAGCCATTTAACTTACACCTCCTGCTTTCGCATGTCATAAAATTAATTTTCTTTGTGGGAATTAACCCTGTTTCTGTTTGTGTTTAGGATTTTCGCAGATGACCATTATTTTACCTTTTCTCTTAATGATCTTGCATTTTTCGCAAATAGGTTTTACAGAAGGTCTGACCTTCATCTGAATCATTCCTTTCTTGTGCGGAAAGATTATTTATCTCTCCAGGTTATACGACCTTGCGTAAGGTCATAAGGAGATATTTCTATCTTGACCTTATCGCCCGGTAATATCTTAATAAAATTCATTCTGAGCTTTCCGGAAATGTGTGCAAGCACTACGTGTCCGTTGGGAAGCTCTACCTTAAACATTGCGTTGGGAAGAGCATCAACAACTGTTCCTTCAAACTCTATTACATCATCTTTAGCCAAGGTTTTCTACCTCCTTTACTCCACCGGAAACGCCGATGGATTAAGCGAGTTGATAAATTTGCTTATTTCGTTACGCAGCTCGGTGTTTGTCACCTTAAGCCCTTCTGAGAATTTCTTTTTTATAAATTCGCTTCCGAAGCCTGTCTGCACAACGTGTTTGATTTTTTTCTTCTTCGGTCTGTCTGTTTTTCGGATGTCGCCGTCTGCTATGAAGCAGTAGTCCGGCCATACCTCCATTACTACGTAATATCGGTCTTTATCTCTTCCTTTTTCCGACAGCACCAAATCTCCGGGTTCCATTCGTTTCCTCCTCAAATCAGGGTAAGGATTTTCGGCCCGTCCTTGGTTATTGCCAAGGTATTTTCATAGTGCGCCGAAAGCTTACCATCAAGAGTTACCGTCGTCCAACCGTCAGAGAGTGTCTTAAGCTCATAGGTTCCTTCGTTTATCATGGGTTCAACAGCTATGCACATTCCCTCCAATAAGCGTATGCCTCTGCCATCAGTTCCGAAGTTTGGAACATCCGGGGCTTCGTGAAGCGCCCTTCCTATTCCGTGACCAACCATATCCCTTACTACGCCGTAGCCGAAGCTTTCGGCATAACTTTGAATGCGACTTCCGATATCGCCGATTCTTTTTCCGGGATAAGCTGCCTTAATTCCTTCGAAAAAGCTCTGTTTTGTTACCTCAATAAGCTTTTTTGCTTCATCGGTAACATTACCCACAGCGAAGGTTCTTGCCGCATCGGAGTGATATCCTTTATAATAGGATCCCACATCCACGCTGACAATGTCCCCTTCCTTAAGAACTCTGCTTCCGGGTATACCATGAACGATTACCTCGTTTACGGAAATACATGCGGACGCCGGAAAACCGTTATAGTTTTTGAATGAAGGCCGGGCACCGTGACTTCTTATATATTTTTCTATAAGAGCGTCAAGCTCACCCGTTGTCATTCCCGGGCGTATGCTCTCTTCTGCTAAGGCAAGAGCTCCGCCCGTTATCTGACCGCTTTCATACATAAGTTCAATTTCAGAATCCGATTTAATTAAAATCACTTTAATTCACCCAGTGCCTTAAGCACTTCTCGTTTTGTATCTTCAAGAAGTTTCTGTCCGTGTGCGGTAACAAGGAGTCCCTTTTCCTCATAAAAAGCTTTAAGAGGAGCTGTAGATTCATAGTAAACCGCAAGACGGTGCTTTATTGTTTCGGGCTTATCGTCGTCACGACAGATAAGCTCACCTCCGCACCTGTCACATTTGCCTTCTACTTTTGAAGGCTTATCTTCGATGTGGTAGGTTGCTCTGCAGGATGCACATTCGCGTCTTCCTGAAAGTCTTTTCAGAATTTCTTCATCAGACAATTCGATGGATAATACCTTATCTATGGCAATGCCCATCTTGCTGAGTGCTTCTGCCTGTGCTATCGTACGGGGAAATCCGTCAAAGATATATCCGTTCGCACAATCCGGTTCCTCAATTCTTGCTTTAACCATTTTCAGCACATCTTCATCAGAAATGAGATTGCCTTCATCAATCAAAGCCTTTAATTTCTTTCCGAATTCGCTGCCGGAAGCAATAACGCTTCTTATAATGGCACCGGTTGAAATCTGAGGGATTCCGTACTTTTCGGAAAGGAATTCTGCCTGAGTTCCCTTTCCCGCACCGGGAGGTCCTAACATAATAAGTTTCATTTTAACTGTCGACCTTTCGCCAAAGATTAATCTAAAAATCCTTTGTAATGTCTCATCATCATCTGTGCTTCTATCTGCTTAACTGTCTCAAGTGCAACGCCAACCAAGATGAGGATGGAGGATCCACCCAGCATACCGATTGTTGCAAACTTGGGAGAGAACAAACCGATTATAAGCGGAACGATAGCAACTACGCTTAAGAATAAAGCGCCTGCAAAATTAATCTTGGAAAGAACCTTGCTGATAAAGTCGCTGGTGGGCTTGCCGGCTCTGATTCCGGGGATAAATCCACCGTTCTTCTTCATGTTGTTTGAAATCTCGATGGGGTTAAAGCTGATTGAAGTATAGAAGTAGGTAAATGCAATGATTAATAAGAAATAAATCAAGCAATATACCCAGTTTCCGGGTGAGAAAATCTCAACGATTTTCGCAAGCCAGGGGTGGGATGTTGCAATAGATGCTACATCAGTCTTACCTGTAAAGAGCTGTATAATCGTCGTGGGGAAAGAAAGAATACTCATTGCGAAAATGATGGGAAGCACGCCTGCCATAGCAACCTTTAAAGGAATGTATGTGGACTGGCCGCCGTACATCTTTCTGCCAACTACTCTCTTGGAGTACTGAACGGGAATTCTTCTTTCGCTGGAATCGAAATATACAACGAAAGCAATCATAGCAAGTGCATAGATTGCAATGATGATGATCTTCCACCATTCATCACTGTAGTTGTTCCATACGTTGCCGATGATTGAAGGTATGCTTGCAACGATACCGATGAAGATTATAAGAGAAATACCGTTTCCGATACCCTTATCTGTAATCTGTTCACCAAGCCACATTACAAAAGCAGTACCTGCTGTAAGAGTTGCTACGATGATAAATCCGTCAAGGAAGTTTACACCGTTCTGAAGTAACTGATAGTTATTCAGAAGGAAGTAAATACCTATGCTCTGGATTAACGCAAGAACAATTGTTACCCATCTTGTGATGGACTGGATTTTCTTTCTGCCCTCTTCTCCTTCTTTCTGCATTCTTTCAAGTGCGGGAATCGCAACTGTCAAGAGCTGCATAATAATGGAGCTGTTGATGTAGGGAGAAACACCCATTGCAAATATTGTTGCCTGAGAGAAAGCACCACCGGAGAATAAGTTCATTATGGAGAACATATTGAAATTATCCTGACCTGCGAGGCCTTCAAGTATGCCGGGTGTAAGACCGGGAACGGGAATAGCAGATCCCAGTCTGAACACGATAAGCATAAACAATGTAAATAAAATCTTCTTTCTTAAATCCGGAAGTCTCCATGCGGCTTTTAAAGTTTCTATCACTTTAAATCACCTCGGCCTTTCCACCGGCTGTCGCAATCTTTTCAGCTGCGGACGCGGAGAATCTTGCTGCCTTAACGGTTACCTTCTTTGTGATTTCACCGTTTCCAAGTACTACAAGTCCATCGTATGCCTTGCCGATGATGCCTTTCTCCATGAGCTCGGTTACGCCGATTACGTCTCCGTCATTGAATACATTCAATTCGCAAACGTTAATCTCAGCATATTTTTTAGCAAATATGTTGGTGAAGCCTCTCTTGGGGATACGTCTGATTAAAGGCATCTGTCCGCCTTCAAATCCGGGTCTTACACCGCCGCCGCTTCTTGCCTTCTGGCCCTTGTGACCACGACCTGCCTGGGTACCGTTACCGCTACCGTGACCTCTACCCTTTCTCTTAGCTTCCTTAGTGCTTCCGGGAACAGGACTAAGCTCGTACAACTTCATTTGCTGCACCTCCTTTTTCCTAATTATATTTCTTCACACTTAACAAGATAAGAAATCTTGTTAACCATACCTCTGATTGTTGCGCAGTCGTCTTTTTCAACGACATCTCTTATCTTCTTGAGTCCGAGAGCCTTCGCTGTTGCGATGTGGTCATCCTTACGTCCGATCAAGCTCTTCTCAAGTGTAATCTTAAGTTTTGCCATCTTAAAACCCTCCTTGTATTAGAGTTCTTCAACGGACTTTCCTCTTTTTGCTGCTACGATGTTAGCATCAACAAGATTTGAAAGGCCTTCAATTGTTGCCTTAACCACATTTCTGGGGTTATTGCTTCTCATGGACTTTGCACGAATATCCTTGATACCGCAAAGTTCAACAACTGCTCTGACACTTCCGCCGGCAATGATACCGGTACCGGGCTTAGCGGGCATAAGTAATACTTCGCCTGCGCCAAACTGTCCTGTAATCTCGTGAGGAATTGTTCCGTTTTCAATCGGAACGGTTATCATGTTCTTCTTAGCGTCTTCAATTCCCTTTCTTATAGCATCGGGAATTTCAGCAGCCTTACCTGTGCCGGCGCCTACGCGACCCTTTCCGTCACCAACTACAACCAATGTAGCGAAACGGAAAGTACGACCGCCCTTAACAACCTTTGCAACACGTGTTATGCTGACAACCTTTTCCTGGATTTCATCTTCAACGTTGTTTGCTCTATCAAAACGCTCTGACATTTTATGCTACACTTCCTTTCTTATCCCGACTCTTAAAATTCGAGTCCGGCTTCTCTGGCACCATCAGCGACCTCTTTAACTCGGCCGTGATAAATGTAGCCGCTACGGTCAAATACTACGGTCTTGATACCTTTTTCAATAGCCTTTGAGCCTATAAGCTTGCCGACTTCAAAAGCAGCTCCTTTGTTGCCGCCATTGGAACCTTCGAGTTCCTGAGTGGAAGCAGCTACTAAAGTTACGCCTTTTGTGTCGTCGATGAGCTGGATATACATATTTTTAAGACTTCTGTAAACACTGAGTCTGGGTCTTTCCGCTGTTCCGGAAATCTTATTACGAACTCTTAAGTGTCTCTTCTGTCTTGCTTTATTGCTGCTCGACTTAGTAATCATTTGAGACTTACTCCCTTCTTACTTATTTCTTTGCCTTACCGGCTTTACCTTCCTTGCGTCTAATATGTTCTTCAACATACTTGATGCCCTTGCCCTTATAAGGCTCAGGAGGTCTCTTTTCACGAACGTTAGCTGCGAATGCGCCAACTACCTGCTTATCGGGTCCGCTTATAATGATCTTGTTCTGATCCGGTACTTCGATGGTAATACCGTCGAATTCTTCCATTTCAACCGGATGAGAATAGCCAAGATTCAATACCAGCTTCTTACCCTGCTTCTGTGCTCTGTAACCAACACCGTTGATTTCAAGTTCTTTCTTGAATCCTTCGGTAACGCCGATTACCATGTTGTTCAAAAGAGATCTGGTAAGTCCGTGGAGCGCCTTGTGCTCCTTCTGCTCAGAGGGACGCTTAACAAGTATTTCTGCGCCTTCTCTTTCGATTATCATATCGGGATGTATTTCCTGTGTTAAAGTACCCTTGGGTCCCTTAACTGTAACAAGAGTTCCCTCTATCTTTACATCTACCCCGGCGGGGACTGTGATAGGCATTCTACCTATTCTTGACATTTAACTCACCACCTAATTTTTTAATTTAATAATTACCAGATAAATGCAAGAACCTCTCCGCCTACATTGGCAAGTCTTGCCTTTTTATCAGTCATGATACCCTGTGAAGTTGAAATTATTGCAATACCAAGTCCTCTGTATACTCTGGGAAGGTCTTCCTTCGCAGCATATACTCTTAAACCGGGCTTGGATACTCTCTTAAGACCGGTGATAGCCTTTTCCTTGTTAGCACCATACTTAAGGGTGATATCGATCATGCCCTGCTTATTGTCTTCTGTAACCTGGTAGCCCTTTATATAGCCTTCCTCAAGAAGAATCTGAGCGATTGCCTTCTTCATGTTAGAAGCGGGAACCTGTACAGACTCGTGTTTCTGAGAATTAGCGTTTCTGATACGTGTAAGCATATCAGCAATAGGATCTGTTATCTGCATTATTATGCCTCCTTTTCCGTTAGAATGGATTACCAGCTGGCCTTTGTTACACCGGGAATCTCGCCCTTGTAAGCCAACTCTCTGAAGCAGATACGGCAAATGCCGTACTTTCTCAGATATGCATGGGGTCTGCCGCAGATTTTGCATCTGTTGTATTCTCTTGTAGAATACTTCTGCTCTTTCTGCTGCTTTAAGATCATAGATTTCTTAGCCATAACTTATCCTTTCCTCCCTGCTCAGCGAGTGAACGGAGCGCCCATAAGTGTAAGGAGCTCACGTGCCTCTTCATCGGTCTTCGCAGTCGTTACGATTACGATATCCATACCTCTGATTTTATCAATCTTGTCGTATTCGATTTCAGGGAATATGATCTGTTCCTTGATACCTACGTTGTAGTTACCTCTACCGTCGAAACTGTCAGGGCTGATTCCGCTGAAGTCTCTTACACGGGGAAGTGCAACGTTGATAAATCTGTCAAGGAACTCATACATCATGTCTCTTCTGAGTGTTACCTTACATCCGATAGGCATGCCCTCTCTAAGCTTAAAGTTAGCGATAGACTTCTTTGCCTTTGTAGTAACAACCTTCTGACCTGTGATCTTCTCAAGATCGCTGATTGCAGCTTCAAGTTCCTTCGGATTATCCTTGGCTTCGCCGACACCGATATTTATAACTATCTTAGAAATCTTGGGGATTTCCATGGGATTCTTATATCCGAACTTTTCAACCAATGCTTTGGTTACCTGTTCTTTGTAAAATGTTTCAAGTCTTGCCATTCGTTACAACCTCCTCTCTTTAGTCGTTAAAGGTTTCTCCGCACTTTTTACATACGCGAACCTTGCTGCCGTTTTCAAGCAGCTTGTAGCCTATTCTTGTAGGCTTTTTGCACTTGGGGCAAATATGCATAACCTTGCATGCATAAACGGGTGCTTCCTGCTTAATGATTCCGCCGGGCTGTGTCTGGCTCTTAGCTTTCTGATGCTTTGTGATCATGTTAACGCCTTCTACAACTACTTTGCCGGCCTTGGGGTTTGTGGAAAGCACCTTGCCGGTTTTACCTTTATGGGCACCGGATAATACTACTACCTGGTCACCCTCTTTAATATGAAGCGACATATTGGTACCTCCTTACAGAACTTCGGGAGCAAGAGAAAGTATCTTCATATACTCTTTTTCTCTGAGCTCTCTTGCTACGGGGCCAAATATACGGGTTCCCTTGGGGTTCTTGTCTTCCTGTATAATAACCGCAGCGTTTTCGTCAAATCTTATATAAGAACCGTCCGCACGTCTTAAATTGTTAACTGTACGAACTACAACCGCCTTTACAACATCACCTTTTTTAACAATACCACCGGGTGCTGCCTTCTTAACGGAGCATACGATAACGTCACCAACGGACGCATACTTTCTGCCGGATCCGCCAAGAACACGGATGCACATAACTTCCTTAGCACCTGTATTGTCAGCTATCTTCAAAAGAGACTGCTGCTGTATCACGATTCTTCAACTCCTTCCGATTATTTAGCTTGGAACTAATTATTTTACTTTTTCTACGATTTCAACAAGTCTCCATCTCTTGTCACGGCTTAAAGGTCTGGTTTCCATAACCTTTACCTTATCGCCTACCTGGCACTCATTTAATTCATCATGAGCCTTAAGAGTGTAAGTTCTCTTAACAACCTTGCCGTAGAGAGGATGCTTTACGTGTTCTTCAATTGCAACAACGATTGTTTTATCCATTTTGTTGCTCTTTACAACACCTATTCTGACTTTACGAAAATTTCTTTCAGACATTTACATTTACCTCCTTCCGAGCTTACGCGTTCATCTCTTTCTCTTTGATGACCGTCATAACTTTAGCAATTGACTTCTTGGTCTCAACCATCTTCATGGGATTATCAAGCTGATTTGTCGCATGCTGGAATCTGAGATTAAAAAGCTCGCTCTTAAGGTCTGTAAGCTTTGTATTCAGTTCCTCTAAGGATAATTCACGAATTTCTTTAATTTTCACAAGAATCACCCTCCGTTTCCTTTTTAACAAATTTGCACTTAACCGGAAGCTTATGCATTGCAAGTCTCATAGCTTCTCTTGCTGTTTCCTCATCAACACCCTTAACCTCGAAGAGAACTCTTCCGGGCTTAACAACTGCTACCCAGTATTCGGGTGAGCCCTTACCGGAACCCATTCGTGTCTCGGCAGGCTTTTCAGTTACGGGCTTGTCGGGGAATATTTTAATGAATACCTGGCCGCCTCTCTTGATGTATCTTGTAAGCGCGATACGGGCAGCTTCTATCTGGTTAGAAGTGATCCAGGAAGGCTCTAAAGCCTGAAGGCCGTAATCTCCGTAAGCAACTGTGTTGCCTCTTAAAGCTGTACCCTTCATTCTTCCTCTGAATACTCTTCTATGCTTAACTCTTTTAGGCATTAACATTGTTTTTGCCTCCTTCCGTCTTGCGGGGAGCTCTACGCTCTCTTCTGGGCTTTTCGGAAACAGGAGGAGCGATTTCTGCTGCTGCCTTTGTTCCGGGGAGAACTTCACCCTTGTAGATCCAAACTTTAACGCCGATCTTACCGTAGGTTGTGTTTGCCTCCCAGAAGCCGTAGTCGATATCCGCTCTTAATGTCTGCAGCGGAATTGTTCCCTCATGATAGTGCTCTGTTCTTGCGATTTCTGCACCGCCGAGTCGACCGGAACAAGTAGTTTTGATACCCTTTGCTCCCATCTTCATTGCTCTCTGCATGGAGCTCTTCATAGCCTTTCTGAAAGAAATACGCTTTTCGAGCTGTGCAGCAATGCTCTCAGCAACAAGCTGTGCATTTGTTGAAGGATTCTTAACTTCAACGATATTGAGTGCAACTTCCTTACCGGTCATTGCAACGATCTGTGACTTAATCTTTTCGATTTCAGAACCGTTCTTACCGATGATAACACCGGGTCTTGCCGTATTGATGGAAACGGAAAGCTTGTTGTTTGCTCTCTCGATTTCAATCTTGGATACGTTAGCGGCAAAAAGTGTCTTCTTAAGGAAGGTTCTGATTTTGTAATCTTCTACGAGATTATCACCGAAAGTTTTCTTGTCAGCGTACCACTTGGAATCCCAGTCTTTAATTACGCCGACTCTTAAGCCGTGAGGATTAACTTTCTGGCCCATTATTTTGCCTCCCTTTCTCTAACAACGATAGTAATGTGACATGTTCTCTTTAAGATCCTGAACGCACGTCCCTGAGCTCTGGGTCTTATTCTCTTAAGTGTAGGACCCGCATTAGCGTAAGCCTCAGCTACGTATAAATCATCAGGATTCATGCCGAAATTGTTTTCCGCATTTGCGATTGCGGAGTTCAAAAGTTTTATTAAAACCTCAGAAGCAGCCTTGGGGGTGTTCTTAAGAATACCCATTGCAACGCCTACAGGCTTGTTTCTGATGAGGTCGTTAACAATATTCACCTTTCTGGGTGATATGCGAATATAGCGTACAACTGCCTTCGCTTCTGTTCTTGCCTCCATCGACAATTCCTCCTCTCTTACGAGATATTACTTTCCGGTTGTCTTTGCGCCTGCGTGACCTTTGAAGGTTCTTGTAGGAGCAAATTCACCTAACTTATGACCAACCATATCTTCTGTTACATAAACCGGAACATGCTTTCTTCCGTCATGTACTGCTATTGTATGACCTACAAAATCAGGGAAAATCGTGGAAGATCTTGACCAAGTTTTAAGAACTCTTTTTTCGCCTGCTTCGTTCATCTTTTCGATACGGCTTAAAAGCTTCGCATCAACGAAGGGGCCTTTCTTTACACTGCGTCCCATATTAAAATCCTCCTTCTATTATTTACCGTTACGTGTCTTAACGATGTACTTGGAAGAATACTTCTTCTGTTTACGTGTCTTAAGACCAAGTGCGGGCTTACCCCAAGGTGTAACGGGGCTGGGCATACCGATGGGTGACTTACCTTCACCACCACCGTGAGGATGGTCGTTGGGGTTCATTACAACACCGCGGACTGTGGGACGAATACCCATATGTCTCTTTCTGCCGGCTTTACCGATAGTGATGTTTTCATGGTCCTGGTTGCCTATTACGCCGATTGTTGCTTTGCAGTCAACGTCTATCATTCTTACTTCTCCGGAAGGCATTCTTACCTGAGAATACTTATCTTCCTTAGCCATAAGCTGAGCAGAAGCGCCTGCGCTTCTTACGAGCTGACCGCCCTTACCCTTGGAAAGCTCAATATTATGAATGAGTGTACCAACGGGAATAGATCTGATGGGAAGGCAGTTACCGGGCTTAATGTCCGCGCCTGCACCAGACATAACCTGATCGCCAACATGTAAGTCCTGAGGAGCAAGGATATAAGCCTTTTCGCCGTCCTCGTACTGAACAAGTGCGATGTTTGCACTTCTGTTGGGATCGTACTCAATTGTCATAACAGTTGCTGCCATGTCAATCTTGTTTCTCTTAAAATCGATGATTCTGTATTTTCTCCTGTTTGCGCCGCCTCTGTGACGAACTGTGATTCTGCCGTAAGAGTTTCTTCCGGCATTATTTTTCATAGGTTCGAGAAGAGAACGCTCGGGTTTATTTGTGGTGATTTCCTCAAATGTAGAAACCGTCATCTGTCTGCGCGCAGGAGAGGTAGGATTGTATTTTCTTATAGCCATTTTTAATCAAACTCCTAACTTTCTTTTACTCTACGTACAGCTTATACCAAACCTTCAAAAGCTTCAATTGTCTTGCTATTTTCAGTAAGCTTAACGATTGCCTTTTTCCAGTTGGGTCTGCTGCCGGATGTTGCGCCCATTCTCTTTACTTTGCCGAGGTATCTTGCGGTTGTAACCTTTTCAACCTCAGTGCCGGGGAACAATTCCTCAACAGCCTTCTTAATTTCAATCTTGTTAGCGGTGAGGCTTACAACGAAAGTATACTTTCTGTCAGCAATCTGCTCCATACCCTGTTCTGTGATAAGGGGCTTCTTTATGATATCATATGCTGTCTTCATTATGCATACACCTCCTGGAGTTTCTCTACCGCACTCTTTGCCACGATGAGCTTATCGTACTTAACTAAGTCGTATACGTTAAGCATACCAACGAAGGAAGCTTTTGCACCTTCAATGTTTCTTGTGGAAAGATATACGTTCTGATTCTTATCGCATGTAACAACGAGGGCTTTCTTGTCTTCGCCGAGCTTTGCGATAAGCTGTGCCATTGTCTTTGTCTTAACTTCATCCATCTTAAGGTCGTCAATAACAAAAATCTTGTTTTCTAAAACCTTTGCGGAAAGAGCAGACTTCATAGCGAGGGCCTTAACCTTCTTGTTTACAGTGTATCTGTAATCTCTGGGCTTGGGACCTAATGCAATACCGCCACCAACGTGGTTAGGAGCTCTTAAAGAACCCTGTCTTGCACGGCCTGTTCCCTTCTGTCTGTAGGGCTTAGCACCGCCGCCTTCTACTTCTGTACGGGTCTTTGTAGACTGAGTGCCCTGTCTCTGGTTAGCCAGGTAATTCACAACAACTGTGTGAAGCACTGCACCGTTTACTTCCTGACCGAAAACTGCTTCAGCAAGCTCAATTTCGCCAACCTTTGCAGCTGTCATATCAAATAAATCAGTTTTAGGCATTTAAAATTCCTCCTTCCTTAAGTCTTACGCCTTTACAGCGTTTCTTACTGTTACGATTCCGCCCTTAGCACCGGGAATCGCACCCTTTATCAAAAGAAGATTTCTTTCGGCATCAACTTTTACGATTTCAAGGTTTAATACAGTAACTCTGTCAACACCCATATGTCCGGGAAGCTTCTTGCCCTTAAGTACTCTTGAGGGAGTGGAGCAAGCGCCCATAGAACCGGGATGTCTGTGAACGGGACCTGTACCGTGTGTTTCCTTAAGTCTGGAAGCGTTGTGGCGCTTTATTACGCCAGCGTATCCCTTACCTTTGGAAATACCGATTACGTCAACCTTATCTGCTTCTGCAAATATGTCGCACTTAATCTCGTCCTTTACGTTGAGTGCTGATGTGTCGCTTAAACGGAATTCGCGAAGATATTTCTTTGCTTCAACTTCCGCCTTAGCGAAGTGTCCCTTAAGGGGCTTTGTTGTGTGCTTGTCCTTAAGAGGTGCGAAGCCGACCTGAACTGCTTCATAGCCGTCCTTTTCAACGGTCTTCTTCTGGATTACTGTGCAAGGACCTGCTTCCACTACGGTTACGGGAATTACTTTTCCGTCCGGAGCGAAAACCTGAGTCATGCCGATTTTCTTACCGATAATTGCCTTTTCCATGAGTATAACGTCCTCCTTAAATTTGGTTATTGGTTGACTTTCGCCAACATTGACCGGTAAACCGGAGTTTTAAGAGTGATGTTCTTATTTTGCGTTCTGAACAAGCTTAATCTCAACCTGTACGCCGGCAGGAACATCGAGTCTGCCGAGAGCTTCAACAGTCTTCTGTGTGGGAGAGAGAATGTCGATAAGTCTCTTGTGAGTTCTCATTTCAAACTGTTCGCGAGAATCTTTGTACTTATGAACCGCACGAAGAATTGTCACGATTTCCTTTTCTGTAGGAAGAGGAATGGGACCCTTTACTTCGGAGCCTGTTCTCTTAGCTGTTTCCACAATCTTGTCTGTGGACTGGTCAAGAAGAGCATGATCATAAGCCTTAAGTCTGATTCTGATTTTCTGTTTTGCCATGAGTAAAATCGCCTCCTTATTTTATTTGCTTTGGGTTAAGGGCATTACTTCATTATTATATACCCCAAGGAGACTCAGAAGAACTCGCCTTACACTCGCCCGGGTGTTTCATCCACCCCAACTTTAAGTCCCGGCATGCTTGCCGGGATTCGCACTTTCGGAAGGGTTCCACACTTTCCCTTCTTACTTATGCCACTCTGTGCAAAGCATTTGCGCTTTCGCCCGGTTTCTCTGAATCGGACTCCCTCTGCAGGAAAACCGGCATTGCCGCAACCTCCTGCTTCATCGGTAGTCTGCTTCCGTGTGCCCCAAAAACGCACACAAAAACAGTGGTCACATGGACCGACCTTGTAATTGTACCATGAAAACCACTGTTTGTCAATATTTTTTTGTATTTTTTACATTTTTGTGAAATTCGTCAGAAATACAGTTTTTTAAGAAACTTTTTGTGCAAGATTACCATAAAACAGAGTTTTTATATAAATTCCATATCTGCAGTGGCTATTATAGCACAGATTTGGGTGATTTGCAAGATTTAGTTCTTTCCAACCATAAACTAACTTAAGCGTGTC
>JAZSAR010000045.1:0-2068 GCA_045601965.1 Clostridia bacterium | reverse complement strand
GTTACGACGTTGTCTTTCTGAGTGATTATAGCATCAACTACTTCGCCTCTGTCATTTATGCCGTAAAATTTAGCGAAAATCATTTAAGTCAAACCTCCACTCTTCTCTCTTTCTGTAGGGGGTATTGAATTTTTTCTTAAGTTCGCCCTTTTCTTCCAAGTGGACATAGCAAGCCATATCGCAGGCTCTTCCGCAGATTGAGGGAGAGTAGTTGTGTTTGATTGCAGGATAGAAGTGGATTTCTTCCAGTATTTCCTTTGCACGCTCGGGTGTTATGTCAGCTTCGCCGGCAATAATCTGGAGTCTGTCGGGAAGGTCTGAAAAAGCATCGGGAGGCATAAAGGGATTTTTAAGACCGCAGGCACCGTTATAGTAAACTGTGCACTTCCAGTTATCGCGTTTACCGTCCTTGTCGATTGCCTTACCTGGACAGGCAGCGATACATTTACCGCACTTATCGCAAAGGGAGGGAGTTTTTACCTCGTCGCCTTCGATTTCGGCGTCGGTCAATACGAAGCAGTAACGGATGAAGGGACCGTATTCTTCGTTAAGAACCTTGCCGTGAAGTCCTCTTTCGCCAAGACCTGTAAGAACAGCCGCTTCGTCAAAGTCCATCTGAAGCTCCTTCTTAACGCCCTTGTAAATTGAGGTGTAGTCCATTTCGGGATTGGTGTCGTCATCTGCTGCCATAACGGTCTGGATTCTTCTCTGAGGAAGGGCAAGGAAGCCTTCTTCTTCAAGGAAGTTACAAACACGGAGGCTTGTCATGGGCATAACTGTTTCTTCAATAGTTTCAACGCCCATGGTGGAATACTGATAATAGGTTGTTCCTTCTTCAACGCCGCGGTAAGAGCCGCGGAGAACTCGGAACAAAAGACCGATAACTGTTTTTGCTTCGGGCATAATTTCCTTTATAACGGAGTTTTCTCCAAAACGATCAACGGGAGCAAAGCCGATACCGTCGGCGCCCACCTTTTTCGCAAATTCTGTTAAAGCTGTCTTCATATTCTGCCCACCTCCTTTAAGTGATCAAAGCATGCCTTGTCGCACTTTTTACCGCAAAGGCAAGGTGCATAGCCCTTGAATTCGGGAAGGAACTTCTTAAGCTCGGGATAAAGCTTTCTTGCACTTTCGGAATCGAAACGGTATTCACCATTTAATATTGCTTCACGGTCGGGATTGTCCTTTAAGAATTCGTCATTCATAAGAGGATTGGATTTGTGTGCTCCCTTATAGTAAACTGCACACTGCCAGGTGTCAATTCCCTCATCGGAAATTGCTTTACCGGGGCAGGCATTCTCGCAAAGACCGCAATTATCGCAGATGGATTCTTCTAAAGGCTCGTCTGTTTCCAAGGGAGCATCTGTTACGATGAATGCATAACGGATGTAAGGACCGTACTTGGGAGCAAGGATGTGACCGCTCTTTCCTACGTAACCGATTCCGCAGGCACGTGCTGCCTTTGAAAAATCAATCATAACGTCGGGTGCGGGCTTTCCTTCTTCAACGGGCTCAGCCAGGGCAAGCTCGTAGGTATCAAGTACCTCGGGGTTTGTTCTCTTGTCGCCCTTAATTGTCATACCGGGAACGCTTCGCTGAAGGCAGGCATCATATCCTGCATCCTCGATCATAGCACCGAGTCTGAAAAGGAAAATTTCGGTAAATTCCTCGTCTATGTATTTAACACCCATTGTGGTGTATTGCATTGTCTGAACGCCGCGGTCCATTGTGTTGTAAAGTGCCTTCGGAACGGGGAAGCCGAAGCCGATGATGCACTTCGCAGCGGGGAGTATCATTTTGGGGTCTCTTTGGATATTTTCGCCTTCAAAAATGTCAAGGCTTCCGATACCGCAAAGACAAGCGCCGTATTTTGCGGCAGCTTCTTTTATCATTTTAGCTGTAAGCATTATATAACCCTCCTTATCTATCCATTTTCCAGGCTTTTTTGGTACGGAGAGGAGCCTTAAAGCGGTCTTCCATGCATCCGCCCTTTTTCTCAAGAACAGACACGCATCCTCTTATACATCCGCCGCACTTGGCCATGTTATAGCCAACCCAGCTGGGGAAG
>JAZSAR010000044.1:0-27935 GCA_045601965.1 Clostridia bacterium | reverse complement strand
TGCAATATAGAAAAGCAAAAGCCCCGAAAAAAATATAACCGAAACGAATATAATAAAAGGAAAGAATTTCCGCCTCTTTAATGAAAGCTTTCTCAAAAAAACGCCCCCCGATAAATATTTTATGTATTTTCCGGAAAGCGGTTACATATTATTATATACCAATTTGGCGGATTATGCAAGAGAAGAAATCTTGACTAATTTAAATAAGTGGTATATAATAACAGAGAATGAACAGTTGAAGGAAGATTTTATGAAAGTAGTAACCGTAAACGGTCTTAAAATAAGCTATAATGATGAAGGAGCGGGGAAATGCATACTTCTGCTTCACGGATGGGGCGCGAATAAAGAAAGCCTAAATCCTATATATAACGCTCTTAAAGGTGCATTTCGTGTGATATGTCCCGATCTTCCGGGCTTCGGTGCATCCGATGAGCCGGAAAAAGCCTGGAGTGCAAAGGATTATTCAGATTTTCTTCTTGAATTTATGAGAATACTTGATATTTCGCCTTTTGCGGCTCTCGGGCATTCAAACGGCGGAAGAATTCTTATAAAGGCGTCGGATGTGTTCTCTCCCGAAAAGCTTATTCTTGTGGACAGCGCCGGAATAAAGAAAAAGCACGGACCTGTATATTATATAAAGGTTTATTCTTATAAGCTGGGTAAAAAAATATTAAAGCTTCCTTTATTAAATAAAACAGGTCTCTATGAAAAATTCATTAAAAATGCGGGAAGCGACGATTATAAAAATTCCTCTCCCGTGATGAGGGCAACTATGAGTAATCTTCTTTCTGAGGATTTAACCCATATGCTTTCCGGCATAAAATCAGAAACTCTCCTTATATGGGGAAGCGAAGATACCGCAACACCTATTGCGGACGGTCGTAAAATGGAAAAACTCATAAAAGGCTCCGGGCTTGTTGAGATAAAGGGCGGTCATTTTTCCTATCTTGATAATCCGGGAAAGGCAATCGGTGCCATTAACTATTTTCTTACACATTAATAAAAGGAAGGAATGAATCCTTTGATTTATTCGTTTATATTTGCAGCAATAACTTTTCTGGCATTTTTCCTTTTTTCGGGAACGGGCTATATACATATGCTGCAGCTTAACTCATACAGAATAGAAAGGTACGGGAAGTGGCTTTGTGCAAATAAAGGAAAGCTCTTTTCTTTCCGTGCCATCCTGCTTTTTATTGCATTTGCTTTTTTTGCATTGGGAAAAGAAGCGGTTCTGGTTGCTTTTGGTCTTATCATTCTTGCGATAACACCTTTTAAGAAAAAACAGGCAAAAAAACCTTTGGTTTATACCGCCAGAATTAAAAGGCTTATAGCGGTATATATGATACTTGGAGTGCTTGTTGTATCAGGAGCGTTTTTCTTAAAGGAAGTCTTTTTGTGCAGCCTTGTTTTAATTGCAGCGGCATTTTTAACGCCTCATTTTGTATCTTTGGCATTACTTCTGGCGGAGCCTATGGAAAAGGCGGTTTCCCGCTATTATTACAATGATGCGAAAAAGATTTTAGCTTCTGCAAAGGATCTTATAATAATAGGCGTGACAGGCTCCTACGGCAAAACCAGCATGAAGTATATTATCACAAGCCTTCTTTCTGAAAAATACGATGTGCTGATGACGCCGGGAAGTTTTAATACCACCATGGGCGTAGTAAGGACCATAAGGGAAAATCTTAAGCCCACACATCAGGTTTTTGTAGTGGAGATGGGTGCGAAAAACAAAGGCGACATCAAGGAGATATGTGACCTTGTAAAACCGCATTTAGGAGTTATTTCTTCAATCGGTCCACAGCATCTTGAAACATTCAAAACCATCGAAAACATAATTTCGACCAAGTTTGAACTGGCGGATGCGGTATGGAAAAACGGAGGAACGATGTTCCTTAATTTCAGCAACGAATATATAAAAAATCACGACTTATCGGGAGAAACGGTTTCTTTCGGAAATACGGATGGGTGTACCTACAGGGCTGAAAATATGACATATTCATCCGCAGGTGCTTCGTTTACCGTTTCCGGTGAAGAAATGAAAACAGCGCTCCTCGGCGAATTCAGCGCTGTTAATATTGCGGGCGGTATTGCTGTAGCAAAGCATCTTGGTGTGTCTTCGGATGATATAAAAATGTCAGTAAGAAGGCTTAAGGCGCCGGAACACAGACTGGAGCTTAAGAAAAATCCCAGATACACGGTTATTGACGATGCGTACAATTCAAACCCGGGAGGAAGCACGGCGGCGCTTAAAACCCTGGCGCTTTTCGGCGAACGTAAAATTCTTGTTACGCCCGGAATGGTTGAGCTCGGTGATAAAGAGTATGAGCTTAACAAAGAAATGGGGCGCATAGCGGCACATTCTGCCGACTATATTGTGCTTGTGGGCGAAAAGCAGGCAAAGCCTCTGGCAGAGGGCATAAGGGAAGAGGGCTTTGGCGAGGAAAGGCTTTACATAGCAAAGGATATAAACGATGCTCTTTCCTACGTGTATAAAATTACGGATGTGCCTTCGGTGGTGCTTCTTGAAAACGACCTGCCCGATAATTTCCTTTGATTGACGAAAAAAACTCTTCCTTTATATATAGGAAAGAAAGGTATGATATAAATGAAAATAAATCTGGCTGTGATATTCGGCGGAAAAAGCGTTGAACATGAAGTGTCGGTTATTTCGGCAGTTCAGGCAATGTATTCCCTTAACAGAGATAAGTACGAAATATTCCCGGTATATATATCAAAGAAAAACGAATTTTATACCGGCAGTAAGCTTTTTGACATAGAAAATTACAAAGATATTCCCGCACTTCTTAAGGGATGCGACAGGGTGATTTTCACATCTGACGAAGATGCAGCTTATATAGAGCATTATCCGGCAAAGAAATTCGGCAATAACAAAATGGCAAGAATTGATGTGGCACTTCCAGTTGTTCACGGTACCAATGTTGAGGACGGTATACTTCAGGGATATCTTGAAACCCTCGGAATCCCCTACGCGGGATGTGATGTTATCTCAAGCGCGGTAGGCATGGATAAGTATGTAATGAAGGTTATGCTCAAGGAAGCAGGAGTAAATGTTCTTCCGGGATTTTGCATAAGCTCTAAGGACTTTTACAGAGATCCTTCGGATATACTTGAAAAAATCGAGCTTGAAATCGGCTATCCCGTAATCGTAAAGCCCGTAAACCTGGGCTCCAGCGTCGGTATCAAGGTGGCGTCTGACAGACAGAGCTTAGAAGCGGCGCTTGAAAATGCGGCACTTTTCGCAGGAAGAATCCTCACGGAAAGAGCGATAACAAATCTTCGTGAAATTAATTGCTCTGTACTGGGAGATTATATGACAGCCCGCGCATCGGTTTGCGAAGAACCATTGTCCGGGGGGGAAATCTTAAGCTATGACGATAAGTACAAGGGCGGTGGTAAAGGCTCTAAGGGTATGAGCTCGGCAGAGAGAAAAATCCCCGCTGACCTTACCGAAGAGGAAAGAAAGACCATTGAAACCATGGCGGTTAAAACCTTCAGGGTTTTAGGATGTGCCGGCGTTGCCAGAATTGACTGTATGATGGATAAGGATTCGGGAGAAATTTTCGTAAACGAGATAAATACAATTCCCGGCTCCCTTTCCTTCTATCTCTGGGAGCCTTCGGGAGTTACTTACAAAGAACTTCTGGATGAGCTTATCGATATAGCGCTTAAGAGAAACCGCGAAAAGGATAAACTTAGCTTCTCTTATGATACAAATTTACTGTCGGAGAACTCACTTTCCGGCTTAAAAGGGGCAAAAGGCACAAAAAATTAAAAAATGCTTGACAATGGGTGAAGCTTATGATATATTATTATTGCTTCATCTTCGGACGGAGCTTTTTTAGAGTGCAAAAAACGGACCGTAAAGGTCGTTATTACAGGAGGTTTTAATAATGAGAGTAAAGATTACATTGGCATGCAGCGAATGCAAGCAGAGAAACTACGACACAGTAAAGAACAAGAAGAACACTCCCGACAGACTTGAACTTAACAAATACTGTCCTTTCTGCCGTAAGCATACTATGCATAAAGAAGCTAAATAATTTTATTTAACTAGGAAGGAAGTGTACCTAAAATGGCAGAAGAGAAAAAGGGCAACATTTTCAAGAGAATCGTAAGATTTTTTAAGGAAGTAAAAGCAGAACTCAAAAAGGTTACATGGCCTACAAAGAACCAGTCTGTAAAAAATACAGTTGTAGTATTGGTTTTCCTTGTGGTAATCGGTCTTTTTGTTTTCTTGATTGACCTTCTGTTCCAGGGTGTACTCGGAAAACTTTTCTGATTACCCCGTTAAGAGAATAGAAAGGAGGCTTTGCGCGTCGGATTATACGGCAGCGCAGATTTGTCATGGCTGATAGTTCTCAGGCTAAATGGTATGTAGCTCATACATATTCGGGCTACGAAAATAAGGTTAAGGACAATATCGAAAAGTCAATTGAAAATCTCGGTATGCAGGATTTAATCTTTGAAGTAAAGGTTCCTGTAGAAGAAACCGTAGAAGAAAAAGAAAATGGCGAAAAGAAAATTGTCCAGCATAAAATTTTTCCGGCATATGTTTTTATTAAAATGATTATTACCAACGAAAGCTGGTATGTCGTAAGAAACATAAGAGGTGTTACCGGTTTCGTGGGTCCCGGAAGCGATCCCGTTCCGCTGACAGAAGATGAAATCATCCGTATGAACATCGAAAAGAAAGAAGTTAAGGTTGATTTCGCAGAAGGTGACAGCGTAATTATTACAGACGGTCCCTTCAGAGATTATGTTTGTACAGTTGAGAAAATCGACATGGACAAGCAGACTGTTACCGTACTTGTTCCTATGTTTAACGGTGATACTCCCGTTGAACTTGAATTCGGACAGGTTGACACATTATAAGGTAACATTTTTATCGGTAATAAGCCGCATGCGGCTTGTTATAGTGGGAGGATGTTAAAGCATCCGCTCTTTACCACATTTTTTTAAGGAGGTGCAATTAAATGGCTCAGAAAGTAGTAGGATACATTAAACTTCAGATTCCTGCTGGTAAAGCGACTCCGGCTCCCCCCGTTGGTCCCGCTCTCGGTCCCTACGGTGTAAGCGCTCCTCAGTTTGCAAAGGAATTCAATGAGAGAACATCTAAAGATGCAGGCCTCATCATTCCCGTTGTAATTACTGTTTACGCTGACAGAAGCTACTCGTTTATCACAAAGACTCCGCCTGCAGCAGTTCTTTTAAAGAAGGCTTGCGGACTTGAATCAGGAAGCGGCGTACCTAACAAGACAAAGGTTGCTACTGTAAAGAAAGACGACGTAAGAAAAATCGCAGAGCAGAAGATGCCTGACCTTAACGCGGCATCTGTTGAAGCTGCAATGAGCATGATTGCCGGAACGGCAAGAAGCATGGGCATTGTAGTAGAGGACTAATCATTTAATTTAAATTTGTGGGAGAAAGCAAAAGCTTTCGTCAGACCACAGGGAGGTTTTGAAATTGGGTAAAAAGTATATAGATAGTGCTAAAACTATCAACTCCGCCGAATTATATGATCCCGCTGCTGCAGTAGCTCTTGCAAAGAGCACAGCAAAGGCGAAATTCGACGAGACAATTGAGTGCCACATCAGACTTGGTGTTGACTCAAGACATGCAGATCAGCAGGTTAGAGGCGCAATCGTTCTTCCTCACGGAACAGGCAAGAAGGTTAGAGTTCTTGTTTTCGCTAAGGGCGACAAGGTTCAGGAAGCATTAGATGCAGGCGCTGATTACGCAGGCGGCGACGAACTCGTTGCAAAAATCCAGGGCGAAAACTGGTTCGAGTTCGACATCGTTGTAGCTACTCCCGACATGATGGGTGTAGTAGGACGTATCGGTAGGGTACTTGGTCCTAAGGGACTTATGCCTAACCCCAAGTCCGGAACAGTTACCATGGACGTAGCAAAGGCTGTTGCAGAAGTTAAGGCCGGTAAAATTGAATACCGTCTTGACAAGACCAACATCATTCACTGCCCCATCGGTAAGGCTTCATTCACTGAAGAACAGCTTAAAGATAACTTCGACGCTCTTCTTGGCGCAGTTATCAAGGCTAAGCCCGCTGCAGCTAAAGGTCAGTACATCAAGAGCGTTGCTGTAGCAAGCACAATGGGCCCCGGTGTAAAAATTAATCCTGCAAAAGTTGGTTAATTTTTATACTTGACAAAATAAGGATTATATGTTATTATAATCAATGCAGTTATCCATAGACAGCAGGCATAAAGGTAAGTCCTGCCGAGGAAGGTGCAAAAATCCATGAGATTTATGCGGCTTTGTCTATGTGACCAAGCCGCTTTTTTGCGGCTATAAATAAAGAAGGAGGTGCCACATATGCCCAGTACACAGATATTGGAACAGAAGAAGCAGGTTGTAAACGAAATGGTTGATAAGTTCAAAGCAGCTTCCGCCGGTGTTTTCGTTGATTACCGTGGTCTTACTGTTGAAGAAGATACAGAACTTCGTAGAAAGTTCCGTGAAGCAGGCGTTGAGTACAAGGTTGTAAAGAATACCCTTACTTCAAGAGCAGCTAAGGAAGTTGGCTTAGAAGCATTGGATCCCATTCTTAACGGCCCCACAGCTCTCGCTATGAGCGTTGATAATCCCGTTGCTCCCGCAAAGATTATCGCAGAATTCGCTAAGAAGCACGAAGCACTTGAGGTTAAGGCAGGTTTTATGGACGGCGCGGTTATGTCCGTTGCAGAAGTAAACGTACTTGCTGCTACACCTTCAAGAGAAGAACTCTTGGCAAAGATGATGGGAAGCATGAAGTCTCCTATTTCCGGCCTCGTAAGATTGCTTAATACAATCGTTGAAGGCGGAGTAGAAATGGCTGATCTCGCAGCAAAGAAGGCTGCAGAAGCTGCTCCCGCAGAAGAAGCTGCACCCGCAGCAGAAGAAGCTCCTGCTGAAGCTCCCGCCGAGGAAGCTCCCGCAGCTGAGTAATTAAAAAATAAAAACAAAAATTATTAAAATTTATAAACGGAGGTAAAAGAAAATGGCAGATTTAAATCAGATCTTAGATTCCATTAAGGAATTAAAGTTATTAGAAGTTGCTGAACTCGTTAAGATGATGGAAGAGGAGTTCGGTGTTAGCGCAGCAGCTGCAGTAGTAGCAGCAGCTCCCGGTGCAGCAGCAGGTGAAGCAGCTGCAGAAAAGACTGACTTCGACGTAGTACTTACAGAAGCAGGTGCTCAGAAGCTTCAGGTTATCAAGGTTGTTCGTGAAATCACTGGCCTTGGTCTTAAGGAAGCTAAGGACGCTGTTGAAGGCGCTCCCACAACCCTTAAGGAAGGCATCGGCAAGGAAGATGCTGAAAAGTATAAGGCTCAGCTTGAAGAAGCTGGCGCAAAGGTTGAACTTAAGTAATTTTGTTCACTCATTCTGCCCGACCAAACGGTCGGGCAGTTTTTTTATGTTTAATTCAGAAGAGGTGTGTTAAAAATTTCACAAAAAGTGCAAAAAAATATTGAAATGCGGCCTTTCATATGGTATAATTTAGAAAAGAAGATTTTTTATAGCGGAGATAAGGATGAAAACAATAGTTACAGAGCTTATAAAAAAGTTAATACTGTTTATACTGCTGCTTGGTTTTTTGTGGTTAGCTCTGGTGGCCGCTTGCACTATCCCTAATGAAAAAATCAGAGAAAATATGGAAAAAAGTGCACTTTATTATAAAAATACCGAAGCATTTTCCTATGAAAACGGGAAAAAGCTCAATGCCGTTTCCGACAATTATGCAGACAGTATAGCTCTCAATTTAAGCTATAATATGGGGCGTGGGAATCCTTTTAAGGCATCACTTGACACGGCGTACTATTCAGGCGGAGAGGAAGGGCTTAACAGGGGGCTTTACCGCACCGTAAACGAGGAAATGCTGCCCGATACGGCTTATACTCGTTACTGGCACGGAAATGCGATGATTATTCGCTTTATGCATCTTTTTACCGATATTTCCGGGATAAAAACGGCAGGAATAATAAAGGTAACTATTCTGCTTGCGATTACGCTTTTTATTCTTATCGCAAGAAAAAATTATGTAACAGCGTCATCGCTTTTTGTCAGCTCCATTCTTATTCATATATGGAATTTAAGGCTTTCCCTTGAATATCAGAGCAGTTTTGTAATAGGATTTCTTATGTGCATACTGTTTCTACTGGCAGAAAAAAAGTATGAGAAACGGCTTTCTTATCTGGCACTTGCAGGCGGCATCCTTGTTGCGTTTTTCGATTTTCTAACAACTGAAACGGTTGCATTATTGCTTCCTTTAATCCTTGTTACATCCGTAAGGCTGGAAGAAGGAAGACTTAATGATATAAAGAAATACGGAAAAACTATTATAAACTGCATCACATCCTATGCATCGGGATACGCCCTTACGTTTGTTTCAAAATGGGCCATGGCAAGTGCTTTTACGGGCGTTGATAAGTTTTCCGAAGTATTTTCAAAATCACAGGCTGTATTTGAAAGAAGCGGAGAAACGTCGGGTAACATTTTCATCCGTATGATAAATTCCGTTGCGGCAAACCTTACGGCTTTGGCAGGCGGAGAAAAGAGAATTGAATTTTCAAGGGTTTTTATATACATATTGATTATTTCATTGATTGCACTTTCACTTTTGTACCTTTTCGGAAAAAGAGGAAAAACAACAGGGGGATATATTCTGTCGCTTTTGGGTGCAGTTGTAATTTTAAGATATATGGTGATGCCGGGGCACTCTTATATGCACAATTTCTTTACATACAGAGCGCTTATATCAACACTTACGGCAGTTTTTGCATCTGCGGGAATCTGCATAAATTCAAGGCGGGTGAAAAATAATGGAAAAGCTTGAGTTTACGATTCTTATGCCCTGCCTGAACGAGGAAAAGTCTATAGGTTTTTGCATAAATGAGGCTAAAGAATATATAGAAAAAAACAACCTGTCGGCAGAAATTTTAATTGCCGATAACAAAAGCAGCGATTCATCAAGAGAAATAGCGGAAAGCCTTGGGGCAAGGGTGGTTATCTGTAATGAAAAAGGTTATGGAAATACACTTCGCCAAGGAATAAAAGAAGCAAAAGGAAAATACATAATAATGGGCGACTCGGACGGAAGCTATGATTTTTCCCATCTTGATTCTTTCTGTGAAAAGCTCAGAGAGGGCTATGACCTTGTGATGGGGAACCGTTTTTCGGGCAAAATCGAAAAAGGCGCAATGCCATTATTGCATCGGATTGGAGTTCCCGCCCTTTCCCTTCTCGGAAGGCTTCGCTACGGCGTGAAAATTGGTGATTTTCATTCGGGGCTTCGGGCTTTTTCTAAAGAAGCGGCTATGGAAATGGACTTTAAGGCTACGGGAATGGAGTTTGCCACTGAAATAATCGGAAAATTTGCAGAAAAAAACAAAAAAATGTGTGAAGTGCCAATTAATTTAAGGTGCGACAAGCGGTACGGGAAATCTCATATAAGGACATTCCGGGACGGATTAAGACACGTTTTTTTAATATTAAATAAGTAATCAATTTAAAAGGAGGACACAATATGAAGAAAAAATTAAAGGGGCTCATTTCAATCTATCTTGCGGTGATTATGGTATTGTCAATGTCGCTTTCAGCATTTGCGGCAAATCCCGCAATGCTCTATACGGGTGATGAGGCAATAGAAGTTAACGACAACAAGGACCACAGCGAGTTTGACGAAATTAATATAAATTTCAGTAAGAAACTTGACAGACAGATAGATGTGACTGTTCCCGACAATCATGAGCATGCCGGCTGGAAAATATGGGAAGCAAATGAATCCGGCGGTCTTAACTTCTACAACGAGCCCGACGAGGTTGATGTTGATTTTACGGTTACCGAAGATTATTATAATGAAATTGTTGACTTCGGTTATCTTTTTGTTATCGAGCCCGTGTTTACAGAAAAGCACGACCATTCTTACATCTATGAGGCAGACGGTGCTGCTATTACTGAAAGCTATGACTGCGGTTGTACGGGACATACAGAAACTGCTGAAATTGCAGCTCCCGACGACCTCGTTTATAACGGAAAAGCGAAAAAGGCGACGGTTTCCTATTCCGACAACTGGCAGGGCGGAACACTCGAAATTACCTATGATCCTTCCGATATTATAAATTGCGGAAGCGTAGAAGCAAGCATTGAAAAAGACGGAGAAGTTGCAAGCGTAACTTATGAAATCGAAGAAAAGCCCGTTGATGAAGAAATTGACCTTGCAAAACCCAAGGCAAATAAAGAGCCCGTGACGGAGATAGAGACGGAAGAGTATACCGCAACGGTTACATGGGAGCCTTTGGTGGACGAAAAGTTTGCATATGAAACTGTTTACACCGCAACCATCGAAATAACCGCAAAGGCAAACTATACTACAGAGGGTGTAGAATTTACCGTTCCGGGAGCAGATGAGGTTACGCAGGCGGGCGATACCGTTACGGCGGTGTTCCCGAAAACAGGAAAGAAGCGTACCGGTGGTACCGGCGGAGATGCAGGTCCCAGAACTTATAATATCCAGTTTGAATCAAACGGCGGAAGCTATGTTAAAATTCAGAGTGTTGAAGAGGGCAAAAAGCTTATAGAACCTGAAGAACCCACAAAGGACGGCGCTGAATTTGCAGGCTGGTATGTTGATTCTGCTCTTACCGAAGAGTACGATTTCGATGAAAAGGTAACAAAAGGCTTCACTCTTTATGCAGGCTGGACAACTGATGAGGAAGATGTAACCGGCAAAGATGAAAAGGATAAAACCGACGGAAATGCCAAGGAAGGTGCAGGCTCAACCGGCGGCGGAAACGACGAATGTGCAAGAAATATCGAATGTCCCATCACTCCTTTCAAGGACGGAAATGCCAAGGCGTGGTATCACGACGGCGTTCACTATTGCCTTGACAAGGGCTATATGATAGGCTATTCATCAGACATGCTTCACCCCAACGACACTCTTACACGTGCGATGATAATTACAATGCTCTGGAGAATAGAAGAAGAGCCTTCTTCGGATTACGAATTTAAGTTTACTGATGTTACCGAAGCTGATTACTATTATATGCCTCTTAAGTGGGCAACAGAAAAAGGAATTGTAGCTGACGGCGAAAAGTTTGCTCCGGCAGGCGAAATCACAAGAGAAGAATTTGCCGTAATGCTCTATAGTTATGCAAAGCATAAGGGTATGGATATGACCGCAGGTGAAAACACCAATATTCTTTCTTATGAAGATTTTGATAAGATTTCAGAAGATGCAATTCCCGCAATGCAGTTTGTAGCATCAACGAAGGTTGTTATCGGTAAAACTTCTACCACGTTAAATCCCAAGGATACGCTTACGAGAGCAGAATTTGCCGAAATGATATATAGATTTTTAGAAAAGTAATAAAAAGGAGCTGAACTTTAAGGTTCAGCTCCTTTTATATGGGGTTTGACAAAAGGTAATAATATATGGTATTATGAATATGAACTTAACGAAAGAGGGACAGCTATGAAAGATGCTTTTGAAGAAAAAAAGAAAATTTCCTGCGGAATGGAATCGCTCCGCGAGCTTTACAAGGTGGGAAGAGGGCCGTCAAGCTCCCATACAATAGGACCTGAGCGTGCCTGCAGAAAAATGGCAGAAAAATATCCCGATGCTGACGGCTTCAAGGCTGTTTTATACGGCTCCCTTGCAAAAACGGGAAAGGGGCACTGTACGGATGAGGTCATTAAAAAGACCTTTTTGCCGAAAGAGTGTGTTGTTGAGTTTAATCTTACGGAAGCGGATTTGCCCCATCCCAATACAATGGATATTTTTGCATTAAAGGACGATGAAATAATCGGAAAAGCCCGCATTTTAAGCGTTGGCGGCGGAAGCATTGTCTTTGACGGAAAAGAAGAGAGCCGCCCTGAAAGAATATATAAACACACGAAGTTTTCAGACATTGCAGAATATTGCGAGAAGGAAAATATCGAGCTCTGGGAATATGTATTTTCCGTGGAGGACGAAGAGTTTTACGACTATTTAACCTGTATATGGGAGACGATGAAAAACTCTGTAAAGAGAGGTCTTGCCGACGAAGGAATATTACCCGGAGGACTTGATGTCCGCAAAAAGGCGAAGACTCTTTTCTTAAGTCAGCACGTTGATGAAAGCGGTGAAACAAGAGAAAACCGTATGGTATGCGCCTATGCCTTCGCTGTGGGAGAGCAGAATGCCTCGGGTGAAATAATTGTAACTGCACCCACCTGCGGAGCGGCAGGAGTGCTTCCGTCAGTTTTGTATTATGAGCAGAAAAAGCACCGCTTTTCGGATGATGCGATAATAAAGGCTCTTGCAACGGCAGGACTTATCGGGAATATCATTAAGACCAACGCCTCCATTTCAGGAGCGGAGTGCGGCTGTCAGGCGGAAATAGGAAGTGCCTGCGCCATGGCAAGTGCAGCTCTTGCATCGCTGTTCTCACTTTCAACAGATAAGATAGAGTATGCTGCTGAAATTGCCATAGAGCATCATTTGGGGCTTACCTGCGATCCTATATGCGGGCTTGTGCAGATTCCCTGCATCGAGCGTAATGCCGTTGCGGCAATGAGAGCCATAAATGCGGTCAATCTTTCGAGCTTTTTATGGAATACAAGAAAAATTTCCTTTGACAAGGTGGTAGAAACCATGAGAGAAACCGGGCTTGATATGCATTCGGCGTATAAGGAAACCTCTGAGGGCGGGCTTGCAAAGATTGATGTGTGAGGTGCAGTATGACAATTTTTGTTATAATAAGACACGGATTGAGTGTGACAAATAAGGGAAGCAGGTTTACAGGGCAGATGGATGTGCCTCTTGCCGAGGAGGGCTTATCAGAAATATTCTCTGCACATTTACCGATAAAGGTGTCGAAGGAATAAAAGACCATCTTACAGAGAATGCAGATAATATAAAAGGAGAATGATTATGGTTAAAGAATATTTTCCCGACGGGACTAAAATTTCGTCCTGGTTTTACGATACAAAAATCCCATCACTTAATGAGATGGGAAAGGTTTATAAAATTACAGATTACGGAATATTAAACGACGGATGCATATACACCGAAAAGCTTCAGAGCTTAATTGATACGGCACATTCCGAGGGCGGCGGCGTAATTTATGTTCCGGGCGGAATATTTAAAACCGGCGCACTCTTTTTCAAGCAGGGCGTAAATCTCTACATAGAAAAGGGCGGCGTTTTAATGGGAAGTGACGAGATATCGGATTACCCGCTTATGGAAACAAGAATCGAGGGCGAAAGCTGCACATACTATCCTGCATTAATCAATGCAGATTCAGTTGACGGATTTGTGATTTCAGGGGAAGGTATAATTGACGGAAACGGCCTTAAAAGCTGGAAAGCTTTCTGGCAGAGACTTAAGTGGAATCCGAAAGCCACAAACAAGGATGAACAAAGACCAAGACTTCTTTTCATCTCCAACAGTAAAAACGTAATTATTGCAAATCTTACACTTCAGAATTCCCATTTCTGGACTACTCATATTTATAAGTGCAGCTTTGTAAAGTACCTGAATCTTAGGATTTTCTCGCCCGTAACACCCGTAAAGGCACCCAGCACCGACGCCATTGATATCGATGTCTGCACCGATGTATTGGTTAAAAACTGCTATATGGAGGTAAACGACGACTCAGTTGTATTAAAGGGCGGAAAGGGACCTTATGCCGACGAAGCACCGGAAAACGGAAGTAATGAACGCATAATAGTTGAAGATTCGGAATACGGCTTCTGCCACGGGTGCTTAACCTGCGGCTCAGAATCGGTTCATAACAGAAACATCATTTTACGGAGAGTAAAGGTTCGTAAGGGCAACAATCTTTTGTGGCTTAAAATGCGCCCCGATACGCCTCAGAAGTATGAATATATCAGATTAGAGGATATAGAAGGCAGTGTTTCAAGCTTTATTAACATCAACCCCTGGACGCAGTTTTTCGACCTTAAAGGTCGGGAGGATATTCCGCTTTCCTATGCTGAAAACATCACTATGAGAAATATGGATATTGACTGCAACATTTACTTTAATGTAAAGGGCGACGAAAGCCAGTATCACCTTTCGGATTTTACCTTTGAAAATATAAAGGTGAGAGCAAAGGAAGACAGGTTTACGGAAGGCATCGTTGAAAATATGAAATGCATTGATGTAAATGTGGAATTAAAATAAAAAATCGCTGAGGCAATGCCTCAGCGATTTTTTATTTTCCGCTTTTTATTTTGAACTTAAGCGTTCCTATTACGTTTTCTACTGGAACGGCGCCTATAACACGGCTGTCTGTTGAATGGTTACGGTTATCGCCCATTACCCAGATATATCCTTCGGGAATTTCAACTTCGCTTCCTGTATATATAGGTCTTTCTTCGGGATTTACATAGGCTTCCTCAACTTCTACGCCATTACGGTAAACGTGCCCGTCCTCCATCCTTATAGTGTCACCGGGAAGACCGATTACACGTTTTACCCAGTAAATATCATCATGGGAAGGGGAGATAAGAGAGGTTATGGCATTGTACTTAAGGATATCCGTAAAATCATCGGCAAGAGAACGCACACGGTCGCTCCTGCTGTCGATTACGATAATGTCTTCATAGTCGGGATAAGCATTTACTACATTACCAAGCTTTGAAATAATATATAAATCGCCGTGAGCCAATGTGGGAACCATGGAAGAGCCCTGCACTCTGGTAATCTGGAAAACAAAAACATTAAGTAAGGAAGCAATTAAAAATGCGGCAACGATGTATATAAGCCAGCTTCCGATTTCTTTTAAGATTTTCACTTGAAACAAGTCCTTTCTCTTTATATCTATTACATTATAGTACATAGTTTCATCTTAGTCAATAAAAATTAAGTAAGTTTTTGTCCGAAAATTTTATATTGCATCAGACATGGTGCGACATAAAAAGCAACTTTTAAGCTGTATAATGGATAAAAAGAGGGTGGTGGTATTACTGTTTACATTGATTGCTTCTTTTTGACAAATTTCTTTTTTGATAGCTTGGTGCTTTTTGTATCTGCCGGGCTCATAGGGACAAAAATCCGTATAAAAAGGGTTATTCTATCAGCGCTTATCGGAGCTGCTTTTTCCTGTCTGGCGCTTTTTTGGAGAGATATAGCAAGTTTTCCGGGAAAAGTTTTCGTCGTCTCTTTTATGAGCTTGACGGCGTATGGCTTCGGCTCTTTTCGGCTTTATTTAAAGCAGACGATAATCCTTTTTATTGGCTTTTTTGTTTTTGGGGGTGCAGCAGGACTTTTACCTTTTGATTATTATGGCAGGGGATATGAAATTATGACAGTAATAATCCTTGCAATATGGACAGCACTTGCGATAAGCCTTGTTTTTAATAAAATCAAAGCAGGTAGAGGAAAAATGTCAGCCGAAGTGAAAATTTACAAGGATGGGAAGTCGTTTTTACTTACGGCTCTGCTTGATACAGGTAATTTGTGTACCGATGTAAAAAGCGGACTTCCTGTAATAATATCTGAAAATATATTCGGGGAAATAGCATTGAAAGAAAATGTTTTTGCTACGGCATCGGGATATGGAAAGATGGGAATTTTTTATCCTGATTTTATCGAAGTTGCTTTAGGGAAAGAAAGGTTTTCAGGCAAGGATGCCGCTGTCGGCATAATTGATGGGAAAATTTCGCCTGACGGAAGTTTTAATGCATTGATTGGAGGTATTTGTTTTGACAGGCTTAATAAAAAAACTACTCTGCCTTCTGGCAAAGCTGAAAGGAGAAGGGGTATATTACATAGGGACGGTAGGACCGCTCCCACCGCCCTTGGAACAAAGAGAGGAGGAAGCACTTTTAAAGAAGCTTAAAGAAGGAAGCGTTAATGCGAAGGAGGAACTTATAGAAAGGAATTTAAGGCTTGTAATTTATATTGCGAGGAAATTTGAAAATACAGGCGTAGCAACAGAGGATATGGTATCGATAGGAACAATCGGACTTATCAAAGCCATAAATACTTTTGATCCGGATAAAAATATCAAACTTGCCACCTATGCATCAAGATGTATTGAAAATGAAATTTTAATGTATTTAAGGAAAAGCAGCAATCAGCGGATGGAAATATCCTTGGATGAGCCCTTGAATACCGACTGGGACGGAAATGATTTGCTTTTATCAGAGTTGCTTGGAACCGACGATGACGTTGTGGACAGAAACATCGAAACAAAAACGGAGCATAAAATGCTCCTTGATGCGGTGGGAAGGCTGGGGAAACGGGAGAAGACCATAATGAATTTAAGGTTCGGACTTGACGGCACTAAAGAAAAAACACAGAAGGAAGTGGCGGATCAGCTTGGCATTTCCCAGAGCTATATATCCCGCCTGGAGAAGAGAATACTTGAAAAGCTTAAAAAAGATATTATAAAATTAAGCTGAGAGGAATGATTTTATGTATATAAATAAGGTGGAACTTTCGGGAGTAAATACATCAAAGCTTCCCGTTTTGTCAAGAAGCGAAAAGGAGGAACTTTTAGTTAAAATCAAAAACGGAGATAATGCGGCAAGGGAAAAGTTTATCGGCGGAAACTTAAAGCTTGTTTTAAGCGTGATACAGCGCTTTGCCTCCCGCGGGGAAAATCCGGATGACTTATTTCAGGTGGGGTGCATTGGACTTATAAAGGCAATAGATAATTTTGATATCTCGCAAAACGTGCAGTTCAGTACGTACGCGGTGCCGATGAATGTATAAAGGCATGAAAAAACGCAAAGCCTTCAGGCTTCGCGTTTTTTTAGTATATGTAGCTTTAAAAGTATCTTTTTAACGATTCTTTTCGGGAGAATTAAGAGATTTTTTGCTTTCTTTTCCCGGAGCAATTTTTTTGTATAGGAGGCATATTCTGTATTTTGGGAAAAAATTATTTCATCCTCATCCCTTATCATGCCGGAGGCCATGGCAATCATCATATCTTTTTTTATGCCTTTTTCGAAAACAATCTGATTGTCACCGCACATCGTATATGTATCATGTACTTTTTTCATAACTCTGTGAAGAACAAACTGTCCGTTTTTCCTTTTGTATAAAATTATGTCTCCTTCAATAACTTCGTGAGGAAGTGGAGAGAGAATTACGGCATCAATACCTTCTCTGAAAAGGGGCATCATACTTGTTCCCCTGGGAATCATGGTGAAGGTTGAGCCCTTTTCAAGAGCTTCCCGTATCAAAGGTTCTAAATCCTTCATGGAAAATTTAATTCCCATATCAGTCCTCCAGCGCTCCTATGGCTGAAAGGGTGGATATAAATTTCTGAATGTCCGCCTTTGCTGTTTCCTCATCAATATCATATTCTTCCAATAAGGCTGAAATAAGCTCATTTTCGTCTTTACCCTCGGATATAAGCTTGAACAAAAATACCCCCGAACCGTTTAAGGTAATTACCTTATTCTTAAGTGATGAGTCAAGAAACATTAAAATGTTCTCTCCTGCAATTTCTTTTAATATAAAGCCTGATTTAATTTTCATTTTTATCATCCTTTCTTATTCATTGCCTTTTCCGCCAGAATTGCCGCTTCGTCTGAAATGTTGCAGGAAAGGGCATAGGCAGGAACTGTTTTCAGGAATTTGTCAAGCAGTGCAAATATATTTTCGGCAGAGTTTTCTCCGTCGGGAATGTAAACTTGCTCGAATATTTTTGTAAGTATCTCCTTAACGCTCAGTGAGCGGATGGAATTTTCTGCCCCTCGTTCTATAAAACAGAGCGCACCAACTTTGGCGCGGGTGTTTCTGTTGTAGCCTTCTTTTCCGCTCCAGGGTGTGCCGTAAACATAAAACTCCCCGTCAATAAGGCGGAAAAGCGGCTTGTCCCCGTTTATTATAAAGGAACCGGGGAAGTTTTTAAGCCATAAAAGTGAGTGGGTGGTTTTGCCCGTTCCGCTTTTTGCGGCGAAAACATAGGCATTATCTTCGTGGACAACCACGGAAGAATGCATCATGAAAACGCCGTGAGATACAAGTATGCTGCATATTTTTCTGTAAATACCAAGGGTTTCGTGATAAGGAATGGGAAAGGCAGGCTCTTTTTTAAATTCAGATTCAAGCTCTTCTTCGGAAAGGGAAACCGTAAAGTCCGGCTTATCATCGGTTTTTATTATGTAATCCTTAAGGAAGTCAAAGGTGTATTTATACTTCATTTTTATATCGAATAAAAAATCGCAAAGCTTTACCTTGACCATGAAATCCCTCCTTACATATATTTATTTAAGTATATCATGAATTTTTAATATATTCAAGAGATTTTTTCAAGGACAAAAAAGTACTGTTTTTTAACATAAATATATATTGAAATAACAAAAAAATGGTAGTATACTTAAAAAAAGGAGTGATTGATATGATAAAGGTACTCATCTGGAACGAATTTAAGCATGAAAGAAAAAGTGAAACTGTTAAGGCAATTTACCCCGACGGTATGCATAAGGCGATAGGCGAAGCGCTTAAGTGCGACGATATAGAAGTGAGATATGCAACCCTTGAAGAGGAAAACTGCGGAATAACCGATGAAATATTGGCAGATACCGACGTAATTATATGGTGGGGGCATATGGCACATAACGAGGTGCCCGACGAAATTGCAAAAAAGGTGCAAAATGCTGTGCTTTCCGGAATGGGTGCAATTTTCCTTCATTCGGCACACCATTCAAAGCCCTTTAAATTCCTTATGGGAACAACCTGTAACCTTTGCTGGAGAGAAGACGGGGATATGGAAAGAGTTTGGGTAGTAAAACCGGGCCACCCAATCGTTTCCGGAATCGACCGTTATTTCGAGCTTCCGAGCGAAGAAACCTATGCAGAACCCTTTGACATTCCCGAGCCTGAAGAAACCATTCTTATCGGAAGCTATGAGGGAAGCGAGGTTTTCCGTTCGGGTGTAACCTACAAGAGAGGCAACGGAAAAATATTCTATTTCCAGCCGGGCCACGAAACCTTTCCCACATTTTACAATGAAAGCGTAAAGACGATTATTAAAAATGCTGTTTACTGGGTAAAGAGCGATTACAGAAAGGCGATTCCCTGCCCTAAAATTACTAAGATTGAAAAATAATATAAAGGGCTGTGACGAAAGTTGCAGCCCTTTCGGAGATTTTTATGAACGAGATTTACGATGAAGGAAAAGCGAAAATAGACGGCTTTGAAATTCCCGTACAATGCATTGTGATGAAGGCAGGAAAGGGAGATAGATTTAGCCTTAAGCATTACCACGAATATGTGGAGCTTTTATACGGGCTTTCTGAATGCGATATACGAGTGTGGGCAGAAGGCGAGATTTACGAGGTTAAAGAAGGGGATTTGTGCATCATAAATTCGGGAACGGCACACGCCGTAAGGTCTGAAGTTGCAAAAAGCACATACCTTGTAATTAAGTTTGAACCGGGGATTTTGTATGCTGCGGAGCAGTCGGTTTTCGAGGTTAAATATCTTTTCCCCTTTGTGGAGGAAAGCGACGATTTTCGTAAAGTATTCAGATGCGAAGAGCTTACAGACTCGGAAATTCCGCGCCTTATGGATGATATTATCAAGGAATGGACGGCTAAGGGCTATGGCTATGAAATTGCAATACGTGCATCGGTAATAAGAGTTGCACTTTATCTTATGAGGAAATGGCATTGGGAAAAATCGGATTTATCGGTTTATGAAAACTCCGACGGGGTAAAGTACATAAAAAGGGCGATGGAGTATGCGAAAAACTCATTCCTTACGGCAAACACCAATGAAGCCGCCGATATCTGCGGTTTAAGCTACGGATATTTTTCAAGGCTGTTTAAGAGAATTTCCGGAAAAAGCTTTACGAAATATGTAAATTCAATTAAGATAAACGAAGCTAAAAAAATGCTGGCAACGGAAAATAAAAGCGTTACAGATGTTGTCATGACTCTTGGCTTTTCTTCCGTAAACTATTTTGCAAGACAGTTTAAGAAGGAAACGGGAATGACACCCCATAAATTCAAAAAGGGAAAATAAAGAGCAGTGTGACGATGCATGGAATAGTGCAACGTCACATTTTTAACGCTAAAATAACTCGAAAAGCTAAAAATATTTAAAAATATCTTGACAAGATTGACTTGGTATGCTATAATACGCTTACAAGGTTAAATCCGGCTGGTTTTGTCTTGTGAAAATACTAAATATAAAAAGTTGCCATAAAGTATAATCTGTGGTATACTGGAAAGGAATAATATGGGAGAAAGAAATAATAAAAAATATGAGCCTGTAAGCATAGATCCGAGAACGCTTAAGGAAAAAGAAGAAGAGCTTGTTTACGGAAGCAGTAACAAAGAGGCTGTGGCGTTTTCGCAAAATGCAATGAATATAGCAGGCTATAGAGATGAAGAGGGAAAGGTTCTTGAGGTGGACGGTATATACGGAGCAAAAACAGCCAACGCCGTTATGGGTTATCAGAGAGCAAACGGTCTTCCGTCCCATGGCGTAATGGACGATATCACATGGGATTATATGCATGATGATATAAAGCGTAATAATTACATTGTGCCGATTACACCCATCGGAAAGTATAACCCAAGAGGAAATGCGGGGATTGTAACTGCATATAACTATGAAGGAACGTCAGCTAAAACTGGCAATACGGCGGGAACAACAGGAACTGGTAGTTATAAAGATAACTTTAACGGAGGAAACAGCATAAAGCCGGTTGAAATTCCGGAAGCTGTAGAATTGTATGCCGATAGCCCATGGAATGAAAGCGTTATGGAAAAGGCAGATTTCACGGGAGATTCCTATTCCGACGCAGGCAGATACAATGCGGATGAAAAATTCAGGGAAGTATATGTAGAGTCTCCTAAAGAAACACACGGCATAATAAAGCCGGGATATAATGCTAAGGGCGAATGGAGTGAGAATCCCGATGCGGATAATTACGGCAAGGATTCTGTAAAGTATGGGCTGCTTACTGTGTTTGACAATGCCTATGAAATAGCTGGTGAAAACGGTAACAGAAATGCGCAGATAGCGATAGATGTTACGGTAGGCAACCTAAGAAATTACGATACTGAAAGCATTACTCAGGCATATTATCTCATTGATAATCAGGGAGCTAATTGGGCTGGACATGCCGGATTGCTTTTGGTAAACGAAGATGGAGAAGGAATTTTATTCAGCTATTTCCGTCACAGTGATGCTGAGGGTATTTGGAATGTTGCTTCAGATACAAGAATCGGCGTTTTTGATGCGGAAACCACTAAAAAATTCCTTGGAGGAGCAACAATAAAAACTCCATCTTCTTCGGGAGATATTTGCACAGAACAGTATGATGGAAATAAGCAGTATAAAATTTCTTCGTGGCAAGGAATGAGGATGTTACAATTTGGAATAAATATTGCAACCAGCAATCCTGAATATAATTTATTTTTTAGAAATTGTGATGAAGTAGCTCATGCAATGCTTTTAGTTGGAGGAATATATCCGAATATTGGAATAATACCTAATTTATCATACTTAAAAAAGAAATTAAATATATTTTAAATTAATGGCGGAAGCGGTGAAGGTATGAAAAAAGAAATAAAAAGATTGCTGATCAAGGGCGTTCCTACTGTATGGTTTCTAGCAGCCTTGCTCGCGGGATATATAGAGGAAGAAGTCAAAACACGCGGATTATTGGATTTGGTATTGATTTTTATATCATCAAGCAGATTTTTAGTTGCGTTTATTCAGCCTTTCTATCTGGCTTTTTGTGGGTATAAAGAAAAGCAGACAAACTTTTTCATTTCTTATGTTGAGATGATTATTTTGCTGCTTCCGTATTTTATAGGTATTAATAAAGGTGACTCATTCTCACGCGATTTGGGAAGGCTGATTTGCGCATGCGAATATACATATACAACATTTTTATGGATTGTGGCATATATTATTAAGCGGTGCAAAAAAAATCTATCTGAAAGAGGCAGTATAATAAAATCTGAATCCGAATGGCTGAAAAACGGTATATTTATTCTTTTGAATATAGCTCCGCTTTTATTAGCGGGGACAATTCAGTATTTAGCTATCTATGCAGATAGTTTCAGTGGTTTGGTGAGAGATGTGATTTATATGCTGTTTTACGGAGAAGAGTTGGCGTTGTGTCTTTTAGGCGGAGTATATTATTCAAAGGTAAGCAGAGTGTTTTTTTGCAGTAACAAAACGGCATTTTTTATATCCATCACAATGATTTTGAGTTGTCTTGTGCTTCAATGCAACATAAGCCTTGCGGGAGAGTGCAAAAGAGGATTTTATATCTGGTTGACGATAAAATATATAATCCAGCTTATAGCATGGGGAATAAACAATTATATGAATAGAAAAGACAATTTATAAGTGCGATATCGCCAATGCAATAAATTACCGTTTTTTTAACCTGCATTATTAAAGGGTTTTATATTTTCAGTTATTGCATTGAGCGTGTGGTGGAGTATTGATTGCCTTTTATACTTTATGATAGGAACTGTTGATAATGTCGGGATTTTTATCATGAAATGGATAGCGGTATACTATTTTGCTTCGCTTATGATTTCGTGGCTCATAGCCGCTCTCATTCCTTACGGCAAATGCCAATGAAGCAGCCGGAATCTGCGGCTTAAGCTACGGATATTTTTCAAGGCTGTTTAAGAGAATTTCCGGAAAAAGCTTTACGGAATATGTAAATTCAATTAAGATAAACGAAGCTAAAAAAATGCTGGCAACGGAAAGTAAAAGCGTAACCGACGTGGCTATGACGCTTGGCTTTTCTTCCGTAAGCTATTTTGCAAGACAGTTTAAAAAGGAAACGGGAATGACGCCCCATAAGTTTAAGAAAGAATTGTAAAGGAGATGTAAAAAATTCCGGATTGCAAAAAGGCTGATAAATTAATAATCCGGGCATTTTGCACGTGGAGAAAATAAGTTGACAAGGTTATAGGTCTGTGTTATATTTTACTTAAAGAAAAAACCTGAAAGGATTTGATATTATGGAAACACGTTGGCTCTATACTACAAGTCAAGACTTTCCCGAACTTTGCGAAAAATCGGCAAAAACCTGTGTTATACCTATGGGATGCATTGAAAAACACGGCGTACATCTGCCTCTCGGAATAGACATCCTTCAGGCAAACAGAATTGCATATATGGCATCGCAACTTGAAACGGTATGCGTGTTTGCTGATTTTACCTTTGGAGATGTACCGGGAAAAGTTCCCTACACCGCACCTCCGGGAAATATAACCTTGCCTCTTGAAACGCAGATGCTTTTGCTTGAACAGCTCTGCCTTCAGATAAGGGACAGCGGTTTTGAAAAGATACTTGTATTAAACGGTCACGGCGGAAACAATTCCTGGCTTACATCCTTTTCGAGAAATCTTGTGAACAGAGGCTATGATTTCACTTTTGCCTTTGCTCATGTGACACTTCCCGCACCTCATAAAATGGCAGAAATTCTGTTAAGAGAAGGCAGCGGTGCTATCCCCGAGCTTATAAAGGAAGATGAAGAATTTTTAATTAAATGCCACGAGGAAAATCTTTTCGGCGGTCACGGTTGTCTTGGTGAAACTGCTTTTATGATGGGAATTGACCCTGATGCCGTAAAGCTTGACAGATTAAATGAGGTGAGCGGCGAATATCTTCATAAAACAGACCACTTGTCAAGGGCAGGAATTAACTTTGAAGCCTGGATGCTTAATTTCCCCAATGCTCTTTCTTCGGGAAGCTATGAAAGCTGTAACGAGAGAATCGGAAAGGCGGCACTTCGCATAGAGGCAGAGCGTGTGGCAAATATATATAAGGTATATAAAGAAGACACAGTTTTACCCGAATTTAACAAAACGAGAGTCTGGTAATGGTTTTTGCAGGTGAGTATTAAAAGTAAACACTTGACAAAAAATAAAAAATATATTATAATACTATAGACTATGAATATAAAGACTTTGACGAAGACAGTAGCTTTCGGTAAAAGCCACGGTAAATTTAATTTACCTAAGAGCGAGTCGGGGATGGTGTAAGCCCGATGGTAAGTAACCGATTTTGCGAAAATCACTTCCGAGTTGCGCTCCGAAAAAAGTAGGCGGCGACGTTATCTCTTACGTCAGTAGAGCGGCATATGTCAGTATGCGCAGAAGGTGGTTAACGGTTATCCCGTCCTTACTGCAAGGACGGGATTTTTAATTTTCAAGGAGGTTTTTCCTATGTATGAAAAGGTTTCTCCCGATTTAAATTTTAAAGACAGAGAGAAAAAAGTAATTGAATTCTGGAAGGACGAGGACATTTTCAGAAAGAGTATTGAAGCCCGCAAGGACGGCGAGACCTACACTTTCTATGACGGTCCTCCCACAGCAAACGGTAAGCCCCACATCGGTCACGTGCTTACCCGTGTAATAAAGGATATGATTCCCAGATACCGCACAATGAAGGGCTATAAGGTTCTTCGTAAGGCGGGATGGGACACTCACGGTCTTCCCGTTGAGCTTGAGGTTGAAAAGAAACTCGGCATTGACGGAAAGGAACAGATTGAATCCTACGGACTTGAGGCATTTATCAAGGAATGTAAGGAAAGCGTTTGGAAATATAAGGGGATGTGGGAGGATTTCTCTGGCACAGTAGGCTTCTGGGCTGATATGGACGACCCTTATGTAACCTATGACAATAACTTTATCGAGTCCGAATGGTGGGCGCTTAAACAGATATGGGAGAAAAAGCTCTTATACAAGGGCTTTAAGATTGTGCCCTACTGCCCCCGCTGCGGTACTCCTTTATCCAGCCACGAGGTTGCTCAGGGCTATAAGGATGTAAAGGAAAAGAGTGCTATTGCAAAGTTTAAGATTAAGGGCGAGGAAAATGCATACTATCTTGCATGGACCACAACACCCTGGACACTTCCTTCAAACGTTGCTCTTTGCGTAAACCCCGATGAAAAGTATGTAAAAATCAAGGTTGGCGAAGAAAAGTACATTATGGCTGAGGCGCTTGTTTCAAGCGTAATTGAAGGCGAAGCTGAGGTTCTTGAAAGCTACATCGGTAAAGAGCTTGAATATAAGGAATATGAGCCCTTATTCGATTTCGTTGCCGACAAGCTTGACAAGAAAGGCTATTACATCACTTGCGATAACTATGTTACACTTACAGACGGTACAGGTATCGTTCATATTGCTCCTGCCTTCGGTGAAGACGACGCTAATGTGGGAAGAAAGTATGACCTTCCCTTCGTTCAGCTTGTAAATTCCAAGGGTGAAATGACCGAGGAAACACCCTGGAGCGGAATGTTCTGTAAGGATGCAGATAAGGAAGTATTTAAGGCACTTTCCGATGCAGGTCTCCTTTTTGCCGCACTTCCCTTTGAGCACTCCTATCCCTTCTGCTGGAGATGCGACACACCCCTTATTTACTATGCGCGCGAATCCTGGTTCATAAAAATGACGGAAGTTCGTGACGACCTTATAAGAAACAACGAAACCATCAACTGGATTCCCAAAACAATAGGTGAGGGAAGATTCGGCGACTGGCTTAAGAACGTTCAGGACTGGGGCGTAAGCCGTGACAGATACTGGGGTACTCCTCTTAACATCTGGGAATGCTCCTGCGGTCACCGTCACGCAATCGGCTCCATTGCTGAATTAAAGGAAATGAGTGATAACTGTCCCGAAAATATTGAGCTTCACCGTCCCTTTGTTGATGCTGTTACAATAAAGTGTCCCGAATGCGGTGGGGAAATGAAGAGAGTTAAGGAAGTTATCGACTGCTGGTTTGACTCCGGTGCAATGCCCTTTGCACAGTGGCATTACCCCTTTGAAAATGCGGATATTTTCGAAGTCAACTTCCCCGCAAACTTCATAAGTGAAGCTGTTGACCAGACAAGAGGATGGTTCTATTCGCTTCTTGCAATTTCAACACTTCTCTTCAACAAGGCTCCCTATAACAACGTAATCGTTCTTGGACACGTTCAGGACGAAAACGGTCAGAAGATGAGTAAGTCCAAGGGTAACGCAGTTGATCCCTTTGAAACATTGGAAAAGCACGGCGCAGACGCTGTTCGCTGGTACTTCTATTCAAACTCTGCTCCCTGGCTTCCCAACCGCTATCACGATGCGGCAGTAACAGAAGGTCAGAGAAAGTTTATGGGGACACTTTGGAACACCTATGCTTTCTATGTACTCTATGCTGAAATCGACCAGTTCGATCCCACAAAGTACACTCTTAATAAGGATACCTTATCCGTTATGGATAAGTGGCTCTTATCAAAGCTTAATACTTTGGTTAAGACAGTGGATAATTATCTTGCCGAATACAGAATTACAGAGCCTTCCAAGGCGCTTTCCGACTTTGTTGACGAGCTTTCCAACTGGTATGTCCGCCGCAGCCGTGAACGTTTCTGGGTTAAGGAAATGACCGAGGACAAGATAAATGCTTATATGACACTTTACACAGCGCTTGTTACTGTGGCAAAGCTTGCAGCTCCCATGGTACCCTTCATGACAGAGGATATTTACAGAAATCTTGTATGCTCCGTGGATAAGTCAGCACCCATCAGTATTCACCTTTGCGACTATCCCGTATGCGACGAAGCTTTTGTTGATGAAAAACTTGAAAAGGAAATGGAAGAGGTATTGTCCATCGTTGTTCTCGGAAGAAGCGTAAGAAACAGTGCTAACATAAAGACAAAGCAGCCCCTTTCGAGAATGATTGTTAAGGCTGATGCTGACCTTCCTTCCTTCTGCACAGATATCATCACAGAAGAAATCAACGTAAAGGCTGTTGAGTTTACGAATGATTTGGGAAATCTTGTAAGCTACAATGTTAAGCCCAAGTTTGATGCTCTCCGTGCTAAGTTCCCGAATGAAATGGGTATGCTTATCGGAATTATCAATAAGGCAGATGCAGGCGAAGTGGTTTCTGCAATCGAATCTGACGGTCACTATAAGGTTACACTTCCCACAGGAGTTTCCGTTCTTCTTGAAAGAGATGATTTAATCATCGAAACAAAGAAGACCGAAGGCTTTGAAGCGGCAAGCGACTACGGAATTACCGTTGCACTTGATACTTCCCTTACTCCCGAGCTTATCGAAGAGGGAAGCGTAAGAGAAATCATCTCCAACATTCAGAAGATGAGAAAGAACGCAGGCTTTGAGGTTATGGACAGAATTTCCGTATACCAGAGCGGTAACGATTCTATAGCTGATGTTATGAAGAAAAACGAAGCTGAAATTGCAGATGTATGCCTGGTTGATTCCTTCTTCTACGGAGAAAATACCGAGATTGAATCCGAAATCAAGGTAAACGGAGAAAAGACAGTAATCGGCGTTAAGAAAAACTAAAATGTATGGCGGTGCTCTTTTGAGCACCGCTTTTTTTGTTGACATTCAAAGGTAAAGTGGTATAATGAGGGTAAAGCCTTCCCCTTGAGGGGAAGGTGTCAGCGATAGCTGACGGATGAGGTGAAAATGAATAAAACTAATAATTCAAAATTAACAGGTAATGCAAAATCATTAAGAAAGAATATGACAAAAGAAGAACGACATATTTGGTATGATTTTTTAAAAACCTTACCTGTAACTGTAAATAGGCAAAAGGTGATAGGTAACTACATTGTTGACTTCTATATTGCCACAGCAAAACTTGTTATTGAACTTGATGGCTCACAGCATTATGAAGAAAAAGGCGTTGAAAATGATACAAAAAGAGATGCTTTCCTAAATGGTTTAGGTATTAAAGTACTGAGATATTCAAATTTAGATGTTAATCAGAGGTTTGAGAGTGTTTGTCAAGATATACTGAATGAAATTAACACCTCATCAGTCACTTCGTGACAGCTTCCCCTCGAGGGGAAGCCTTTAAAAAATTTTGTCTCTAATATAACATGAGCATAGTAAGAGTGTCGAAATTTGACGAAAGGAGAAAACACATGAAAAAAGGATATATAGTTTGTTTATTAGTAGTATTAATACCGATATT
>JAZSAR010000043.1:0-3492 GCA_045601965.1 Clostridia bacterium | reverse complement strand
CATAAAAAAATCGGAAATATCCCTTCCATCGGAATTATTACCGACTTTACCGTTCATCCTTACTGGCAAAAGAGTAACTTGGATGCCTACGTGGTTCCCAGTGAACTTCTCGGCTATCAGTGCAAAAAGAAAAACATTCCCGAAGAAAAGGTTTATCCTTTAGGAATCCCCATATCTCCCGAATTTTCGAAAAAAATCCCGAAGTCAGAAGCCAGAAAAGCCCTCGGTGTTCCCGACAAGAGCACTATTTTATTCATGACAGGAAGCATGGGATTCGGTGATGTTCCTGAGCTTCTCGGTAAAATTGATGAGCTTACGGGAGATTTTCAGATTCTTTGCGTCTGCGGAAACAACAAGGAAAATTACGAAGAAATATCAAGAACCGAATTTACTCACGATGTATATACCTACGGTTTTGTGAACAATATAAGTACGATGATGGACGCTTCGGATTTTATTATAACAAAGCCCGGCGGACTTTCGGTTTCCGAAAGCCTTGCAAAGCGCCTTCCCATGATTTTAGTTAATCCCATTCCCGGCCAGGAAACAAGAAACAGAGAATTTTTGCTTAATTCAGGCCTTGCCGTTGCAGTAAGCCGTAGCCTTCCCATTGAAGAGGCTGTATACCGCTATAACAAAAACAAGGATATTTTAGATAAAATGGTGGAGCTTTCCGCTTTTTATTCCCATCCTTATTCAGCATCGGATGTTGCCGACCTTGCCATAAAACTGGGCAGCGGCGAAAATCCCGGATAAAACAGCAAGAAAGGAACTATTATGAAAAAAACAGAAATTAAAAAGGGCGTAAACTTATATCTTTTCCCCGAAAAAAAGTTTAAGACCTATTACGCCGGAATATATATTCATACCCCATTGTGCGAAGAAAATGCCACAGAAAATGCGCTTCTTCCCCTAATTCTTAAGCGTGGCAGTAAAAACTATCCCTCCAAAGCCGAAATATCGAAAAAGCTCGACATGCTTATGGGGGCAAATCTTTCCTCACGTATATTGAAGATGGGCGAAAGTCAGATTCTTTATTTTACCATAAGCGGTGTTTCCGACAGCTTTGCGCCCTTCGGCGATTGCTTTAAAGATGCTCTTAATCTTCTTTCTGATATTGCATTCAACCCGGCTTTGCCCTTTAATTCAGAATATCTTGAAAGCGAAAAGCAAAACCTTAATGACATAATCGAAAGCGAGAAAAACGATAAGCGCAGTTATTCCGTTTCCAGATGCAAAGAGGAAATGAATAAGGGCACAGCCTATGCTGTTCCCGAAAACGGATATGCCGACAAAATAGGCAGTATAACTTCTCAGAGCCTTGAGGCACGCTACCATAAAATCATAGAAAATGCGCCCATCGACATAATCATTACGGGAAGCTTTGATGAAGAAAAGGCAAAAGAAGCCGTAGCATCTTTTGTTTCGGTTCTTCGAGAGAGGGATGCTTCATACCCCAAAACTGCACCTTCTCTTCCTTCCGGGTTAAAAACCGTAACAGAATCTCTTTCCGTTTCCCAGGGCAAGCTCTGCATCGGATTTAACGCTCCCTCCCCCTCCGCAATGAGCGAAGACTATCCCGCTATGATGGTTTATAACAGCATTTTCGGTGGAGGAGCTCACTCCAAGTTATTTATGAACGTGAGAGAAAAGCTTTCCCTTGCTTACTATGCCGGAAGCTCCTATGAGAGAGCAAAGGGAATGATAACCGTATCAAGCGGTATTGAAAGCAAAAATTTCGAAAAAGCAAGAGACGAAATTTTCCTTCAGCATAAGGCAATGACAGAAGGAGATATAACTCCTACCGAGCTTTCAGTTTCGAAAAAAGCTTTGATAAATTCTCTTAAAGCAATGGGTGATTCAGTTTCTTCCATCGCCGCATTCAATCTTTCCGGAATCGTAAACGACATGTCTCTTACTCAGGATGAACTGGCAAAGAAAATAGATGCTGTCACACTTAACGATGTAATAAGAGTCGGCAAAGCTGTTTCTCCGAACCTCATCTATTTCCTGAAAGGAGCTGACAGATAATGTATTTCACAGAAAAACACTATTCCGATATGAAGGAAACCCTCTATATAGGTGAGCACAGGAGCGGGCTTAAGGTTTATGTCCTTCCTAAAACCGGTTTTACCAAAAGCTATGCCATTTTAGCAACCCGCTATGGTTCGGTAAACAATCACTTTACCGCTCCCGGTGATACGGAAAGCACAAAAATCCCCGACGGCATTGCCCACTATCTTGAGCATAAAATGTTTGACCAGGAAGATGGAAGCAACGTTTTCGACAAGTTTTCAGCCTATGGCGCCAATGCCAACGCCTTTACCGGCTTTACCATGACCGCATATCTTTTCTCTGCGGCATCCAACTTCTACGAAAATTTAGAATCACTTCTTGACTATACCATGCACCCCTACTACACCGATGAAACCGTAGAAAAGGAGCAGGGCATTATTGGCCAGGAAATACGAATGTACGAGGACGAGCCTGACTGGAACGTTTACTTCAACGCTCTTCGGGCGATGTATAATGTTAACCCCGTTAATATCGATATTGCAGGAACAGTTGAATCCATCGCGGAAATCACAAAAGAAAAGCTTTATAAGTGCTATAACACCTTTTATCATCCCTCTAATATGGTGCTTTTTACAACCGGTGCCGTTAATCCCACAAAAGTGGGCGAATATGTGGAGCGTATGATTAAAGCAGATACTAACCCGGGCGAAATTATAAACCATTTCCCGGAAGAGCCTTCTCACGTTGCAAAAAAAGTGATAAAGGATTATTACGACATCGGAACACCTCAGTTTGTGGTGGCATATAAGGATAGTTATCTCCCAAAGCTTGGTGACGACGTTATAAAAACCGATGCCGAAATGAATGTTCTGCTTGAAATTTTGGGCGGAAGAAGCAGTCGCCTTTACAATGAGCTTTATGATAAAAATCTTATAAATGACAGCTTTGACGTTTCCTATGAAGGTGAACTTACCTACGCCTTTTCCGCATTTTCCGGGGAAAGCCGCGATCCTGATGCTGTATACGAAGCAATTTGCGCCGAGGTTTACCGACTCAAAAAAGAAGGTATCGATAAGGAAACCTTTGAGCGGGCAAAGCGTGTTTTCTACGGCAGATCTGTGTCCTTATTTGACAGACAGGAAAGCTTTTCCAACGCCTTTTGCCGTTTTGCAACAAAGGATGCAGACCTTTTAAGCTATCCTGCCTTTGTAAACAAAATAACTTTATCGGACATCGAAAAAAGACTTTCCGCTCTTGACAATGAAAAATGCATATTATCCGCCATCTATCCTAAAAAGGAGGCATAAGCATGAAAACCCATGTTGAGTTTCCGAATTTAGGAATAGATCTTACGTTAAACCGCAGAATAGTTGAATTTGATGCACTTGGCGGCGGCATATATTATTATGCCGTCATCATCTGCCTTGGCTTTATACTCGCCTGGCTTTATGTTAACCGTAAGGAAAAAAAGGATGG
>JAZSAR010000042.1:0-14269 GCA_045601965.1 Clostridia bacterium | reverse complement strand
TACAACGGGAAAACGTGTGCCCTTTTCCATGATTTTATCATAAAGAGAAAGGGCTTCATCGATTTCTCCCTTGTGATAGTGTGAAAGCGCCATATTGTCCATAATGGAGATGTCGTCTTCATTATATTCCATTGCTTCCTTGTTGAATTCGTATGCTTCATCATACTTTTTGTTCTCTAAAAGGATAAAGCCGACGTGGCTGTAGGTCTGTGAATCGGCACCGGTATTGTGAGCATCAAGGAATATCTTTTCAGCTTCTTCTCCTTTTCCTGTTTTCCAGAGATAAAGCCCCTTTGTGGTAAGAAGGTTTTTCTTCTGATAGGGAGTAAGTGCTTTTATTTCTTCAGCCTTTTTAATTGCAGTTGCGCATTTTTCCTCATAGCCGTAGCGAAGAAAGACATAGGGCGCGTAAATTAAATAGTCATTATTTAAGCCTTTTTTATTTATCGCCTTTTCATAAAGGGTAACGCCTTCTTTGATGTTTCCGTTTTTTATTGCCTTAGAGCCCTTCATCATCAAAAGGTCAGCACGCTTGATGACGGAAAGATAAATAAGGGCAAGGATAAGTCCAAGTATACTTCCTAAAAACTGCTGGCCGTATTTACCGCCCGCGCTGCCGCCCATTAAAATCAAAAGCACCGGAATACCGAAATTAACTAAAAGCTGCATAATAGTTTTCTCCTTGAAAGTAGTTTTTTACATAATAATTTATACTATTATACATTAAAAGCCAAAAGATTACAATAGCATTTTGGGTGTTATACTTGAAAAAATATCCTTTTTGTGGTAAAATTAATCTAAAGAGTCACGAGGCAGGAGTTTTTCTGCTATATCTATTTTATCGGAAACAAAAAGGAACCCCAGCGTGAGAAGGAGCTCCTTGTCACGACACCCTTCGCCAAGAAGAATCAAAACGATACCGAGAATTAATAAATCGTCCTTTTTAAGGGAGGATATGATATCGTTAAAATTGGATGGAGAGGGAGGGTAAGAAGGCGACGGACTCTCGCTGAAGTACCTTTTTGTCAATTAAAACAGCTCCTTTAATAAAGGCGTATCTTTTACCTTTAAGAAAACCTTGTAAATTTTAAGCATCTTCATCATTGAGTCAAGATTTTTGCTCCTGGTCTCTGAAAGATAGGGCTTTAAAGACGAAAGAAGGACAAAATTTTTGTCGGATTCCTTCATTGCAGAATCATAGAGCTCTTTGATTTTTAAAAGCTTTCCGATATCGGGAAAAGCGCTATCTGGCTCGCTTTCAGCCTTCTCATTATTATTTCCGGAAGAAAGCGATGCCATAAGTTCGCCTATTTTGTTCCCCGTTTCGGGATCATTTAAAAGGGAGTTTAAGGCATCTGTAAGGTCAAAATCAGCCAATTAAAGCATCCCCTTGATTTTTGATAAAATGGTGGGGTCCTTTAATGCCTTATTTATGACGGCGCTTTTGTCGCTTTCGCTCATTTCGCTCACTTTTTTTAAGAGCTTTGCGCCTTCATCGGTTTTTGTGAAGTCCTTAATTTTATTAAGTGCGGATGGATTAAGGGAGCCTAATAATTTTTCAAGTTCGGTCATAAGAGACATCCTTTCTTATTTTAATTTATGCGCCCATCCCTTTTTATATTATGCTTTTTATATCTTTTTTGTTACGGAGGCAGAAGCATGGAAAGAATACTTGTAATATCAGATACACACGGAAGAATTGATAATGCTGTAAGATTACTTTCGTCGGTTCCCTTTGACAAAATTATTCATCTGGGAGATACTTTAAGAGACGCTATTGAAATCGGAAAGGCTTTTCCTGACTGCGAACTTATATATGTAAAAGGGAATAATGATCCTTTGGGTGCGGAAAATGAAAAAATTATAGAAATCGGAGGAAAAAAGATTTTCCTTTGCCACGGACATACCTATTCGGTTTCATCAGACCTCGTCTGGCTGGGCTTTTCAGCAGCCGAAAAGGGCGCTGATGTGGTACTTTTCGGACATACCCACAGAAAAGAAGATGCGGAATTTAACGGAGTACGCCTTTTTAATCCTGGAAGCGCATCCCTTCCGAGGGACCTTAAGGCTTCCTGCGGAATAATAGAGGTTGACGGAGACTATTTCGGTATGGCCCATTACGAATTTTAAGGGAGGGAAAGAACGTGAATAAAAAAATATCATTTTTTATCATTCTTGCACTTATCATTTTATATTCCGGCGTAAGCTATACATCACTTCCGTATAAGGGAATAATAAGTATAGGTATTATTCTCGCCATTGCCGTTGTGGTGGCTAAAACCTTGAAGAAAAAGGAGGATAAGTAATGTTTGATATTTTTTCAAAAATAGTTTCAGCCATCTTTGTTCTTATTGTTTATTATTTTATTTTCATAATAGTAAAAATGATTTATTCCGACATAAATGCAATGAAAAGAAAAAAGGCAGGACTGCCGGAATATGAGGCATATATAAAGCCGATAAATCAGCCGCATGACCTGGATTTTGAGCTTATGGAAAGCTATCCTCTCTACGGGGACGATGTTATCGGAAGAGGAAAAGAGAGCAGCATTTATATAGAAGACAGCTTTATGTCCCATCAGCACAGCAGGATTTTCAAAGACAAGGATGGCTTTTTCATAGAGGATTTAGGAAGCACTAACGGGACTTTCCTTAACAGCAAAGAAGTTACTGATGAAGCGGTGGAGCTTCTTGACGGAGACAAAATCTGCATCGGGCAGGTGGAATTTTTATTCTTGAAGCCGGAGGAAAAAGCATGAAAGGTAAATTTTACGGACAAACGGCGCCGTTGACGCTTTTGTTCTTTATGAATGTTTTAGGCTTTTCGCTCCTTTCATTGCTCAAGGACAATCTTTATGAAGGAGTAAAGACAGTAACTACAGGTGTGCTTTTTGTTGCACTTATGGTAATTGCATATTGCCTTATAAAGCTGTTTAAGATGGGAGACCCTTATCTTATGCTGCCGGTTACTGCCCTTTTATCAATAGGGCTTTTAATGCTTACAAGAATTAACGAAGATACCGGAAAAAGGCAGATGATGTGGTTTTTTATAGCCATAAGCATATATTTTATATCGTTTTTCCTTTACCGCGCGGTTAAGATAAGGGACAGGCTTTTTATCCTTTATGCAGTATTTTCAATTGGGCTGTTTTTGGCAACAATAGTTTTCGGAAGGGTGGTAAACGGAGCGAAAAACTGGATTTATATAGGAAATCAAGGGGTTCAGCCTTCTGAATTTATAAGAATTCTTTATGTGTTTGCCCTGTCTGCCCTTTTATCAAAAAAGCCGGGAGGAAGGCTTATAAATACAGAATGGAGAAAAAGCATTTTTATAACGCTTTATGTATATATAAATCTTGGTTTTTTGGTGCTTCAGAGAGAGTGGGGAATTGCAGTTTTATTCTTTCTTATTTATTTTTCCCTTTATTTTGTATTCGGAACGCACAAGGTTTTGCTTTTGTTAAATGCATTGGTTGCGTCACTTGGCTGCTTTATAGGATATAAAACTCTTTATCATATTGAAACTCGTATTGCTATGTGGCTCGATCCTTTTTCCGATCCTTCGGGAAGAGGGTATCAGATAGTGCAGTCTTTAATAGCCATAGCATCAGGCGGATTTACGGGACAAGGCCTTGGGAACGGAAGCCCATACTATGTTCCGCTGGTAGAGTCAGATTTTATATTCTCCGGAATATGCGAGGAATTCGGTATCCTTGGCGGAATAGGCGTTATACTTTTGTATTTTATCATGGTTTACAGAGCCTTTAAGATTGCCCTTTCTGTGCCGGATGATTTTGACAAAAAGGTTGCTCTCGGCTTATCTGCCATGTTCGCATTTCAGATTTTTATAATCCTGGGCGGTGTTATAAAGCTTATTCCTTTAACTGGAATTACCCTTCCTTTCATAAGCTATGGTGGTTCATCCCTTGTTACAAGCTTTATGGCTCTTGGCATTCTTCAGGCAATAAGCGTAAAGGAGAGTGACAGCATTGAATAAGAGAATAATTATGCTTTTGACTTTTATTGGCGTACTTTTCATGGCTATGGCTGTGTATCTTTCGGTGTTCGGAGTTACCGAGGCAAAGGTGCTTAAAAAAAGCGTATATAATCAGAGACTTACGGATGAAGAAAGCAAAGTTCTGCGCGGAACAATCTATGACAGAAACGGTGTCATTTTAGCGGAAACTCAAATGAATAACGGCAAGGGTGAGCGTATCTACCCCTATGGAAAGCTTTATACCCACGTTATAGGCTATAACTCACCGATTTACGGTAAAAGTAAGCTGGAGCTTTCGTATAATGACTATCTTTCGGGGGACAGCGCTATCGGAACAGCTATGAATATCGCATCTGCGGTTACTGGTGATGCTAAGCGGGGAATGGACCTTACGCTGACGATTGACCACAAGCTTCAGAATTATTCTTCGGATGTTCTGGGAAATAAAAATGGCTGCATAATAGTTATGGATGCCGAAACGGGAAAGATACGTTCTATGGTATCAAAGCCTACATTCAATCCTTCCGAACCTATTCTTTCGGAAAGCTGGGGAGACCTTGCGGAAAGGGAGGATTCGCCCTTCCTTGCCAGAGCTACGGGCGGCCTTTATGCACCGGGTTCCACGTGGAAAATTGTAAGCTCTGCTGCCGTTATAAAAAACGGACTGGAAGAAGAAATAATCACGGATGAAGGTAAAATACTGGTTGGCGGAAGAGAATATATAAACTCCAAGGAAAAAGCCTACGGAGATATAGCTCTTTCAGAAGCTTTTTACAATTCGAGCAACGTATATTTTGCTAAAATGGGAAGCTTGATGGGAAAAGACGGGCTTTCCGGCTATGACGATTTTCTTCTTGGAAAAGAGATGGACTTTGATATTCCGCTTGCAACAAGCATTCTTTCCGATAAAATATCAAAAATGAGCGAGGCGGATATTGCATCTACCTCAATTGGTCAGGGCAGGCTTATGGTTACACCGCTTTACATGACAATGGTGGCGTCAAGCGTGGCAAACGGCGGTAAAATGGTTATACCTTATCTGGTAGAAAAGGCAGGAAGAGGAAGCTTTACAGCTTATGAGGCAGAAAGCGAAATTTTGTCAAAGCCGCTTACAGAGACCGAGGCGGAAAAGATAAAGGAAATGATGGCGCTTTGCGTATCCGAGGGTACGGGAAGAAGTGCCCGTGTATCTGGTCTTAATGTCTACGGAAAGACCGGTACGGCGCAGAACGAAACGGATAAGAGCCACGACTGGTTTTTGGGCTTTGCGGAAAATGATGAAGGAGAAAAATCTGTAATCTGCGTAATGCTTGAATATAACGGCGTGGGAAGCTCTGAAGCAGCTTCAATGGCGGGAAGAGTTCTTGCCTACTGGCTGGGATAAAATGAAAGGTTGCGATTGGCAAAACCAATCGCAACCTTTTTATTCTGTTATTATGTTTTTACACTCTCTTAAAACTATGCCTGTTTCGCCAAGCTGTCTTAAGCCGGTGTCTTCGGTTTTTACAAACTTATTGTTTCTGAAAACCACGTTTTCGCAGGACAAGAGAGACATATAGCGCTTGTCGTTTTCGCTGAAGGTGTTTCCTTCGATTGCAATGTTTTTGTGGAAGGGGGCAGCGTGCTTTTTTATCTGGGGATCTGCTATGATAACCGGGCCACCGCAGTAAGCGGAATGTGTGAAGTCGTTGTTTCTTATAGTCACATCGGATACGGGACCGCTTTCATACCAGCTGTTGGCATCGCCCGCCATATCAATGGCGCTTCCCATATTGTAGAAGGTGCAGTTTTCAATTAATGTTTCCTTGCTTGTGGCAATCAGGAAGCCTCTCGGTCTGTTAAAGCCGCAGCGGCAGTTTTCGATATGTACCTTTGGCATACGGCTGTAATTTTCAAACACATTGCCTTCTTTCATATCGGGTGAAAGGGGCTCTTCTGTTTCAAGTATCAGATGCTTTTCTGAAATAGTTCGGGAGGCTTTAACTGTGTATTCGGCATAGGGAAGAAGACTTTCGTTGTCGCAAAGGCGGATTTTGTCGCCTTCCTTAAATACGTTTATTCCTGCTTGCTGGAAGTGACCGAAGGCAAGAAGTACGGAATTTTCAGAAAGATGCTTAACCACGGGAGCATAAATGCCGTGAATGTTGGCAGAGTCATCCATCATACTTTCAAAACGGCAGTTTTTTATATGAAGGAGGCCTGAACAATTTACGAAATGGGTAGCATCCGCATCAACGGAGAGCATTCTGCCTTCGCCGGGAAGTGCAGACACATTGTCAAGAGTGATGTTTTCAGATAAGCTTGCGATAACTCCCATAGAAAGGGTATGGGTTAAAAGGATGCTTTTAAGTGTTACATCTTTGCACTCCGTAACGTAAATGCCGGGGTATTTTCTGTCATTGTGGGTGCAAAGCCAGTAGCGCCCCACCTTGTGGCGATATTTAAAATCGCCTTCAAGACGAAGTATATTTTTTTCGGGCTTTGATGCTTTTAAGTAACGGTGTAAAAATGCCATAAAGGTTTGATCAGGAACGCCTGAGACATTGGCAAAATAGGTGGGAGTGCCAAGGGCGGGACCTTTTAGTTCAGGATCAAACTCATTTACAAGAAACTTCTTTGCAATATTTTCCCAGCCGTCACCGTAAAAACGGAGGGCATTTTCCGCTATGTCAACGTGGAATATATCGTCGTTGTATTCGAGGTTTATGAAATCGTCGCCCGCATCGGTGATTTTTGCTTCGAAATACATGGGCTCCGAATAGTCCACGGAGAGATTTTTTACTGTTACATCGGTGCAGTTATCAATTACGAAAGGGGACATTTTGCCGTGGAAAATAAGACGGGCACCTTCGCCGTCGATTGTTATATTGTTTAAGTTTTTAAGAAGAAAGGCGATGGGCTTTCTGCTCCAGTCATTATTGGGAACAAAATATTCTGCGCTTTCGGCAAAATCAGGATAAAAATGAAGCGTTTTTCCGCCGAGCATTAAGGTGTCACCGTCCTTTAAGGCACTAACTGCGGAAAGAACGGATAAGGTCATATCTTCTTTTTCCGAAGGAACGAAAAAGTCTTTCAGGTAGATGTTCATAGCTTGACTCCTTTTTGGTGTTTCTTATAAAAATATATTACAACAAAACGCGGGTAAAAACAACAGTTTTTTGAATTTTTTGAAAATTTCGGAATAAATTATGTTTGACTTAATAAATATATGTGGTATAATAGTAAATGGATTTGGTGTTCGGAAATATAAAAACGGAGGTGAAAAAGTGGCAAAAAAGCAAAAACTGAAGATTATTCCTCTGGGCGGCATGAATGAAATCGGTAAAAATCTCACCGTATTTGAATACGGAGATGAAATAGTTGTTCTGGATTGCGGAATGACTTTCCCCGACGAGGAAATGCTGGGAGTAGACTTGGTTATTCCCGACATGTCATATCTTGTCAATAACAGGGACAAGATTAAGGCTGTTCTTCTTACACACGGGCATGAAGACCATATAGGAGGTCTTCCTTATTTTTTGAGAGCGATGAGCAATGTTCCTATCTACGGAAGCCGTATGACCATAGGGCTTGTGGAGCATAAGCTTAAAGAACACGGAATACTCTCAATTGCAAAGCTTAACCCGGTAAAGGCCGGGGATTCCATAAGGCTCGGAAACAATTTCAGGGCTGAATTTATAAGGGTAAATCACTCCATTGCCGACTCTTTCGGCATTGCATTATTTACTCCTGCAGGGTGCGTTGTGCATACGGGCGACTTTAAAATTGATACAACACCTATTGATGGGGAAATGATTGATCTTGCCAGATTCGGCACACTGGGTGATTCCGGGGTATTGGCGCTTCTTAGCGACTCCACAAACGTGGAGAGGCAGGGCTATACTATGTCCGAGCGTACGGTTGGACAGAAGTTTGATGAGATTTTTGCATCTCATCCGAAACAGAGAATAATCGTGGCGACGTTTGCATCCAACGTACACAGAGTACAGCAGATAATTGACGCCGCAATAAAAACAAGAAGAAAGGTGGCAATCTCGGGCCGCAGTATGCAGAATGTGGTTGAGGTTGCAATAGAACACGGCTATATGCGTGTGCCTCAAGGTTTAATCATAAACATTGAGGATGTGCACAAGTACAAAAATCATCAGCTTGTAATTATAACGACAGGCAGTCAGGGCGAGCCTATGAGTGCTCTTACAAGAATGGCATTCTCTGACCATAAACAGGTGGAAATCGGTAACGGCGACTTAGTAATTATTTCAGCATCACCAATTCCGGGCAACGAAAAAACGGTTTCCAAAGTTATAAACGAGCTTTTCAAAAAGGGCGCAGAGGTTATCTACAAGGCTTTGGCGGAGGTTCACGTTTCAGGCCACGCCTGTCAGGAGGAACTTAAGATTATCCTTGGTCTTGTAAAGCCTAAATATTTCATTCCCGCTCACGGCGAATACCGCCATCTTGCGACAAGTGCAAAGCTTGCAGTGGCAGGAGGAATGAAGGAGAAAAACACCTTTATTATGGGGCTTGGTGACGTTCTTGAATTAAACCGCGAAAGTGCGGCAATTACGGGAACGGTTACGGCAGGTGCACTTTTGATTGACGGCTATGGCGTAGGCGATGTGGGTAATGTGGTTCTTCGTGACAGAAAGCATCTTTCGGAAGACGGCATAATTGTTGTTGTTATGACACTTGATAAGCGCGGAAGGATTACCGCAGGTCCCGAAGTTGTATCGAGGGGATTTGTCTATGTAAAGGAATCCGAGGAGCTTATTGAGGGCATCAAAAAAGTGGCTGAATATGCTGTTGATATAGCTGTTGCTAAAAACAGAAAGCCTGCTATCGACTGGATTGCAATTAAAAATTCGGTTAAGGGAGAAATTACAGACTTCCTTCACGAGGCAACCAAGCGTAAGCCTATGATTCTTCCTATTATAATGGAAGAAGGAAAAAACAAGTAAAAAAGGCTGTGAAAACCTTGGTTTTCACAGCCTTTTTTTGTACTCGGAAGGAGAAATGCCATATCTTTTTTTAAAGCGTCTTGTGAAATTGGTGTAGTCTGAAAAGCCTGAGGCATTGCACACCTGAAGAACGGTAAGATTTTTTGAGGAAAGAAGCTTTTGGGCATATTCAAACCTGATATTATCAAGATACGCCTTGAAATTAACCCCTGTTTCCTTTAAGAAGAGTGAACTTAAATAGGCAGGTGCAAGCCCTAAATAGCAGGCGGTGCCGCTTAAAGAAAGATTGGCTCTGAAGTTTTCGAGCATATAAATAATTGCGGATTTTATGTAGGAGTGAAGGGCGGGACTTTCGTGATTTTTTGTTGATGCAAGCTTTGAAATTTTCATAAGAACACACTGCAAAAACTGAATAATATATTCTGTATCACTGCTTTCCGTCATTTCGGAAAGCAGCTTTTCTGTTAAAATAAAGTCGCTTTCGGAAAGCTTTATTGCAGATATGGGGGACTTTGCGAAAAGGCGGTACAAAGATGCGTTGTCGCAAAGATTGCAGGAGAACATAACATTTATAATTTCGGCATCTGAATTTACGATTTTGTGAAAGTCGGCGGGGGACATAAAGAAAAGCATACCTTTTTCTATTTTGTACTCCCTGCCGTCAATTATATATAAGCCGCTTCCGTCTGTTACATATTCTATTTCAAAAAATTCGTGACCGTGCTCGGAATAATCGCCTTTTAAGTGCCTTTTTTCGGCACTTATAATTCCGTTTTTTATTTCGTGCTTTTTTGTAAGAAACTTCATTTTATCGCCTCGGTTTTCTTTGTTTTATAAAACTATAACATAAAATCTTAAAAAAAGCAATGTTTTGGACAAAAAAGAATATTGTCTCATTTTTAGTGGCAGGTATAATTGTTTATAAGGGAGAGATTTTTTTGAGTAAGATTTATTTAATCGGAAATGCACATATAGATCCCGTGTGGTTATGGCGGTGGCAGGAGGGCTATGCGGAAATTCTGGCAACGGTAAGAAGTGCCCTTGACAGAATGAAAGATTTTGACGATTTTTGTTTTTCGTTTTCCGCCGCCGCATTTTATGAGTGGGTTGAAAAAACAGATCCTTATATGTTTGAGGAGATAAGAGAGCGCGTTAAAGAAGGCAGATGGTGCATTGTCGGGGGATGGTTTATAGAGCCTGACTTGAATATCCCCTGTGGCGAGAGCTTTGCCCGTCATGCACTTTTGTCCCAGCATTATTTTATGGAAAAATTCGGCGTTACGGCGAAAACGGGCTTTAACGTGGATTCCTTCGGACACAATGCAAATCTGCCGAAAATATTAAAGATGAGCGGACTTATTAATTATGTATTTATGCGTCCGTTCCCTGAGGAGCAGGGTAGGGATGAAATGTTTTTTATGTGGGAAAGCGACGACGAAAGTAAGGTATTAACCTACAGAATTCCCTGGTTTTACAATTATGACCTTAGCCGGATGGAGTGCTTTTCTCTTCTTAAAGAAAAAGCGGAAAAGGATAAAATGGACTATATGGCGTTTTATGGCGTCGGAAATCACGGCGGCGGTCCTACAATTGCCCTTATTGATGCCATAAATAAGCTTGGAATAGAGGATATGGAGTATTCCGTTCCAGACAGGTATTTTGAGGCGGTTAATAAGGATAAAGTTCCGACATATAAGGGGGAGCTTCAACACCACGCAAGAGGTTGCTATTCTGCAGAAAGCAAGATAAAAAAGTTAAACAGAAAATGCGAGCATAATCTTATTGCGGCAGAAAAGCTTTCCGTTATGGCAAAGGAGCTTTTAGGGGCAGAATATCCCGGAAAAGAGCTTTCAAAGGCTTGGAAAAACGTGCTTTTCAATCAGTTTCACGACATTTTGGGAGGCTGCTGCGTGAAAAAAGCATACGAGGATGCAGCTTACTTTTACGGAGAAGCCCTGAGTATAACAGAGCATGCAATTAACGATGCTATGCAAAAGATTGCCTGGAACATTGACACGTTGGAGGGCGAAACGCTTCCGTCATATAAATCCCACTTAAACTGGAAAATTTGGCAGCACGAGGTATTGGGAACGCCCATTGTGGTGTTCAATACCGGCTGCAGGAAAACTAAAGCCGTTATAAAAGTAAATCAGAATGCAAAAATGATAACGGACAAAAAGGGGCAGGAAATACCCTTCCAGCTTGTAAGGGGCGATCAGACCAACGGCGACGATAAATATCATACCGCATTTATCGCAGAGATTCCTGCTATGGGCTATGCCACCTACAGACTCTTTGCGGAAAAGGAAGGAAAAGCGTTATTTGAAAATGAGTTTACCGCAACAGAAACCTTGCTTGAAAACAGTAAAATCCGTGTGGAATTTGATGAAAGAACAGGAGAAATAAAAAGCTTTTACAATAAGGAAAAGAATAAATACATAATTGATAAGCCGTTAAAGGCTGTGCTTATTGATGATTCAAGGTGCGACACCTGGGCACACAATAAAAAGAGCCTTGGCGAAAGTGCAGGCAGCTTTGGTAATCCTGAATTTAAGATTATAGAAAACGGAAATGTATTAACTGTATTGAGAGTGACACAGAAATATGAAAATTCTGTTATCATAAGAGACTATATGCTGACTGCGGAAAGCGATGTTCTTAAAGTAAACGTGAAGGTCTGCTTTAATCATAAGCACAGAGTATTGAAACTTACTTTTCCGCTTGAAAACGAAACCGTAAAAACAAACATCCCCTACGGAACAATTGAAAGAAAGGGATATACCGGAGAAGAACCCTGCGGAAGCTTTATTGCAAGCGGTTTTTTGTGCGTGGCAAATGACTCGAAGCACGCCTATGACACGGAAAACGAGGAAATGAGGCTTACCGTGTTACGAAGCGCAATTTACGCCGACCACTACGGGAAGCGTGATGAATTTTGCGAATTTATGGATATGGGCGTATCTGAATTTGCCTATTCTGTGTTTACATACGAATCCGATTCCGATGCAGAAGCGAAAGCAGAGGAGCTTAATTTCCCGCTTTTACACATTATGGGAAGCTTCCATAAGGGGAAACTTCCGCTATCTTTCAGCGGTCTTGATGTAAGAGACGAAAATATAGTCATAACTGCAGTTAAGAAGGCGGAGGATTCTGAAGAAACCGTTGTAAGAGCCTATGAGGCTGAAGGAAAGAAAACTTCGGCAAGAATAAATATATTCGGAAAAGAAATAAAGGCAGAGTTTTTCCACAATGAGGTTAAAACCTTTAAGGGGGAATCTGAAGTTAATATGCTTGAGTGGAGGCAGCTATGATAGGATTTGATATAGGCGGCACAAAATGTGCCGTTGTAACAGGCGAGGAAAGAAACGGCGGACTTATAATAAAGGACAAAAGGACTGTTTTGACAGACCTTGGGATATCGCCTTATGAGATGATTGATAAAATGTGCACCCTTGCCGAAGAAATGACAGATGACTTTGATGTAATCGGAATTTCTGCAGGGGGTCCCCTTGATTCTGAAAAGGGAGTTATTATGTCACCTCCCAACCTTATAGGATGGGACGAGGTTAAAATTACGGAGTATCTTGAAAATAAGTATGGCTGCAGGGCTTTTCTTGAAAATGATGCAAATGCGGGAGCCGTTGCCGAATGGAAGTACGGTGCGGGAAAAGGCTGCCGCAATATGATATTTATAACCTTCGGCACGGGATGCGGTGCAGGGCTTATTTTAGACGGCAGGCTTTACGGCGGAACGAGTGGTATGGCGGGAGAAATCGGACATTTAAGGCTTTCTGAATACGGTCCTGTGGGGTTTGGGAAAAAAGGCTCCCTTGAAGGCTTTTGCTCCGGCGGCGGTCTTGCCGAGCTTGGCAGAATGTTTGCCCTTGAAAAGCTTCAGGCGGGAAAAGAGGTATCCTTTTGCAAGGATAAAGCTTCCCTTGATTTAATTACTGCAAAAACTATAGCCGAAGCTGCAAACCGGGGATTTCAGGATGCTAAAGAGGTATATAGCTTATGCGGAAAAAAGCTTGGGGAGGGCTTAAGCCTTCTTATAGACATACTTAATCCTGAAAAAATCGTTATCGGAAGCATATTTGCAAGATGCGAACATTTGCTTAAAGATGCAATGAATGAGACTTTGGCAAAAGAGTGCATAAGACAGTCCCTTGATGTATGCAGGGTGGTGCCTGCTGCCCTGGGAGAAAATATAGGCGATTATGCGGCTTTGGCAGTAGGTGCCATTGGAAAGGAGAAAAACTGATATGGAAATGCTTTTGGAAAGATACCCTAAGCTTTCAAAGTGCAGAAAGGAAATTACGGAAGCATTAAAGCTTATGACGGACACGTATGAAAACGGAGGAAAAATCCTTCTTTGTGGAAACGGCGGAAGTGCCGCTGATTGCGAACACATTGTGGGAGAGCTTATGAAAGGCTTTATAAAAAGCCGTAAGGTGGAAGATGAAAACATCCCCGAATATTTAAGGTGTCATCTTCAGGGAGCGCTTCCTGCAATATCACTGCCTTCCCAAAGTGCGTTGCTTTCAGCCTATGTAAATGATGCCTTTCCGCTGATGTTGTACGCTCAGCTTGTTTACGGATATGGCAGGGAAAATGATTTGCTTATCGCAATTTCAACCTCGGGTAATTCGGAAAATGTTGTTCTGGCATCAAGGGTTGCAAAAGCAAAGGGAATGAAGGTTCTTTCTTTAACCGGCGAGTATGGGGGAGAGCTTTCTGCAATTTCCGATGTGATAATAAAAGTACCCGAGAAAGAAACCTATAAGGTGCAGGAATATCACCTGCCCGTATATCATTGGCTGTGCTTAAAGGTGGAAGAACATTTCTTCGGATAAATCACTTAAAAACCTTTTAAATATTTAATAAAGCCTGTTTACAAATTGCAATTTATGTGTTAAAGTTATAAAAGCTACTTTTAAGGGAGGTTTTATTATGCCGATAAAAGAGGAATCCTTCAGAATAGGATGCGGAAGATATATAGAAGGTGCAGGTTATATCGGGAAAACCGGGGAAGAGGTAAAGAGAGTCGGAGCTTCGCCTTTGATTATCGGAGGAGAAACCGCCCTTGCCCTTACAAAAGAGAAAATAGAAAAAAGCTTGGTGAATATTTGCAATAAATATGAATTTAAAATGCATAAGGGTACCTGCAACGAGGATGATGCAAAGCTTTTTTCTGAATATGCGAAAAATAACGGCTTTGATGTTATTGTGGGCGTCGGTGGCGGCGTTATCTGTGACTTTGCCAAGGTGGCAGCCTGTTTCGCAAAACTCCCTGTAATAAAACCTGTGCGGCATAT
>JAZSAR010000041.1:0-4979 GCA_045601965.1 Clostridia bacterium | reverse complement strand
CCCAGAAGATAGGGCTTGATAACGGTATTTATGAAATGACTCTTCAGATATGCAACAAGCTTGTATATGTAAAGGATCCCAAATACGGAAACATTAAGTACACACTTCTCAATTTCCCTGTAATTACAGATAACCGCACATTTATCCCTGTAAGATTTGTATCAGAACAGCTGGGATATAAGGTAGCCTGGGACGGAGGAACTCAAGAGATCACGATTACAAAATAAATTTAAGAAGGACTCTGTTTTTACAGAGTCTTTCTTTTTACTTTTCAGCCATATATTGTTTGACAGAGCGTGAAAAATATGGTATACTAAATTGATAAATAATGCTTTGGAGGGAAGGCTATGGCAGAAAAGGTTTTTAAAGTTCACCTTAAAAAAATGGTAGAACATTTCAAGCTTGAAGCAATTCACGAACCTGAAAATATCGAAAAGATTAAAATTAGAAATTCTGATATTTTCAGACCGGGTATTCAGTTAGCAGTGGATTTTTTTGAACATTTCGACAATACGAGGATTCAGCTATTTGGAAAGGTAGAGATTGCATATCTTGCAAGTCTTACCGGCGAAAAAAGGCTGGCAACGTTAAAAAATCTCTTTTCCCATAATGTGCCTGCAGTAATAATAACAAGAGGTCTTGAGGTTTTCCCCGAATTTGTTGAAGCGGCAGAGGAATATGATATTCCTTTATACAGAACGGGAAGCGGAAGCTCCGCTTTTATGAGTGCGCTTATTGCCTGGCTTAATTTAGAGCTTGCACCCAGAATCACCCGCCATGGTGTATTGGTTGAAGTATACGGCGAAGGTGTTTTAATCTTAGGAGAAAGCGGAGTTGGTAAGAGCGAGGCGGCAGTTGAGCTTCTTAAGCGTGGACACCGTCTTGTTGCGGACGATGCCGTTGAAATTAAGAGAGTGTCTGCAATTTCGGTTGTCGGAAGTGCACCTGAAATCATACGTCACTTTATTGAAATCCGCGGTATCGGAATCGTTGACGTAAGAAAGATTTTTGGTATGGGTGCTGTTAAGAACTCTGAAAAAATTGACCTTATCATAAATTTAGAGCAGTGGGATAAGGAGAAATCTTACGACAGACTTGGTATGGAAAATGAAACAACGGATATTTTAGGTATAAAGATTCCTTCTGTTACGGTGCCCATCCGTCCCGGCAGAAACTTGGCCGTAATTGTTGAGGTTGCGGCGATGAACAACCGTCAGAAAAAGATGGGTTTCAATGCGGCAGAGGAATTAAGTGAGCGAATAACCAAACAAATGGAACTTACTATGCTTGAAGAAGCAGAAGATGAAGAAGACGAATAATAAGGAGATGTAATTATGTATTATTTAGCAGTAGATTTAGGCGGCACAAATATAAAGGCAGGTCTTGTTGACGAGAACGGCAACATCTTAAATCGTGCACAGCGTCCTACAGGTGCTGACAGAGGATATGAAGAAATAGCAAAAGATATTGCTTTTTGTGCAATCGAGGCGGCAGATACTGCAGGTGTATCTATGGACGAAATAGAATCCGTTGGTATTGGAAGCCCCGGAACAATAGATAATAAAAAGGGAATAATTGTTTATGCAAACAACATAAACTTCAGAAACACACCTTTAAGGTCCGAAATGCAGAAATATATCAATAAGCCCATATATATGGGTAACGATGCAAACTGTGCGGCGCTTGGCGAATACGTAATGCTAAAAGAGGATATGGATTGCTTTGTATTCGTAACATTGGGCACAGGCGTTGGCGGCGGTGTTATAATAAACGGCAAGCTCTTTACAGGCTTTAATGGTGCCGGAACAGAGCTTGGACACACCACACTTTTCATGGGCGGGAAGGAATGTACCTGCGGTAAGAAGGGTTGCTGGGAGCGTTATGCCGCAACAACTGCAGTTATTGATATGACCAAGGAAGCGGTTAAGGCAAACCCCAATTCCTATCTTGCATCCCTTTGCGACGGGGATATTGAAAAGGTTGGCGGAAAAACCGCATTCACAGCTATGGAAAACGGCGATGAGCTTGGTACGAAAATTGTAAATCAGTGGATAGAATATGTCGCAGAAGGTATCACCAATATGGTTAATATCTTCCAGCCCGAGGTTTTATCCATCGGCGGTGCAATAAGCAAGGAGGGCGACAGAATTTTAAAGCCCATCATAAAATATGTTGAAGAAAACCGCTATTCAAGAGATGTTGAGCAGACTAAAATACAGATTGCCAAGTATGGTAACGATGCCGGCTTAATTGGTGCGGCGTTCCTTGGCAAGCATTAATCGGAGGTAATTATGGAGCGTTTTTTCGAGGAAATTTCCAAAATTACAAAAGTAACGGAAAACGAACCGATGAAAAAACATACAACCTTCAAAATCGGGGGGCCTGCACGTTTTTTTGCAGAGCCTTCTACGAAGGATGAGCTTAAAGCGCTTTTATCTTTAGCAAAAGAGTCCGGAATAAATCCCATTGTTATCGGCAGAGGGTCAAATCTCCTTGTAGCAGACGAAGGGCTTGATACACTGGTGATTTCTCTTGGAGAGCGATTCTCGGAGATTATAGTGGAAGGTAACGAAATTTATGCTTCTGCGGGGGCATCCCTTTCTGGAATCGCTCAGGCGGCGCTTAAAAATTCTCTTACGGGCTTTGAATTTGCATCAGGCATCCCGGGAAGCCTCGGCGGTGCGGTGTATATGAATGCCGGTGCCTACGGCGGAGAAATGAAGGATGTTATAGTTAAAAGCTATTATCTTGATGAAAGCTTATGTGAGAAAGAATGTACCGTGCATGAATTTGGCTACAGAAAAAGCTTTTACACGGGAAAGGATTTTATCATAACCGGTGCAAAAATAGTGCTTAAAGAAGGCAATGCCGAGGAAATAGGAGAAAGTATGGCAAACCTTGCAAAAAAGCGTCGTGAAAAACAGCCAATCCAGATGCCCAGCGCAGGAAGCGTTTTCAAAAGGCCGGAAGGATACTTTGCGGGAGCGCTTATCGAAGAAGCAGGACTTAAAGGATGCCGCATCGGGGGAGCGGAGGTGTCCACACTTCATGCGGGATTTATCGTAAATGCAGGAGATGCGACCTGTAAGGATGTGCTTGCTTTGATTTCGCATATTCAAAAGACAATTTTTGATAAAAACGGAGTTATGCTGGAAACCGAAATTAAAAAAATCGGTTAAGGGGCTCTGTCCGAAAGGAATTTCATTATGCATTTTATTATAGTTACAGGTATGAGCGGTGCGGGAAGAACTCAGGCATCACACTGCATGGAGGATATGGGCTATTACTGTATCGACAATCTTCCTCCGGTTTTAATCGATAAATTTGCGGATATTTGCCAGCACTCTCAGGGAAAGCTTGAAAAGGTTGCACTTGTTATGGACCTTCGCGGAGGGTACCTTTTCGATCAGCTGACGGATGAACTTAAGAATCTTAAAAATAACGGCTATGAATATGAAATTCTGTTTCTTGATTCGAGTGAAGAAACGCTTATTAAAAGATACAAGGAAACAAGAAGAAAGCACCCTCTTGCATCAGAAGGCTCAATCGTTGAGGGAATACGCCGTGAACGTGAAATTTTAAGTCCCATAAGGGCGGTTTCCGATTATATAATTGATACATCAAGTATGACTCTCGGAAACCTTAAAAAGAAAATGGAGGAGCTTTTCTCCTACGGCGAAAACAAAAGCACTTTTCATGTGGAAGTGGAGTCCTTCGGCTTCAAGTTCGGTATGGCGCTGGATGCAGACCTGGTTTTCGATGTGAGGTTTTTACCTAACCCTTATTATGTTGAGGAGCTTAAGAAGAAGACCGGGCTTGACAAAGAAGTTTACGACTATATATTTTGCGAAAATGTGACAAATGAATTTTGCGAGAAGCTTACGGAAATGATGGATTTTCTTGTTCCTAAATATATGGAAGAAGGAAAGAATAACGTGGTTGTGGCAATCGGATGCACGGGCGGAAAGCACAGAAGCGTTGCGGTTGCTGAGTATCTTGCATCTTACCTTAAGGATGCGGGAAACAATGTGGTTGTAACCCACAGAGATATTGACAGATAATTTTAGTTTGTAAAGGATTGAAGGGTATGTCTTTTTCCTCTAAAATTAAAGAAGAAATATTAAAGACAGACTGCAGAAATAAAAACTGCAGCCTTGCTTTTGTTGCGGGAATTTCTGCTTTCTCTTTAAGCGTTGAAGAGGAATGCGTCAAATTTTCTGTTGACAGCGAGGATATGGGAAAGAAAGTATCCTTTATCTGTAAAAAGCTTTTTTCCATAGACGACGGTAAAATCATAAAAAGAACAACAGGTAATGCGGGAAGAAGCTTTGCTCTTTGCTATGAAGGAAGTAGCGCCGATACAATCCTTAAAGGCTTATCCTTAAAAAACAGTCTTAAAGAAGGCTATGTCGAAAACGATATTTCCGCTTTTCTTACCCCTGATGAGCAAAGGTTTTTTATAATGGGTGCATATCTTGGCGGCGGCTTTATGATAGATCCCGAAAAAACCTATCATCTTGAGTTTGTATCAAAAAGAGAACGGGCGCTTGATGAGCTTTCGTCTATGCTGGATTCTTTCGGGGAAATCCCCAAAAGGGTAAGGAGAGACAAATATATAGTAATGTATCTTAAAAATTATGACAGCATCGAAAATGTCTTGAACATCATAAATGCGCATAAAAGTATGATGCATCTTACAAATATTAAAATAGAAAAAGAACAGAAAAACGAGCTTAACAGAATAAACAATTTTGAAATCGCCAATATAGGCAAAACCGCCGAGGCGGCAAACAAAATAATTGAAGATATTGAAAGCATAATGTACACGGTGGGGCTTGATTCACTTCCCGATAATTTGCAGGAAATAGCTCTTTTGAGGCTTGCAAATCCCGAAGAAAGCCTTGCCAAGCTTGCGTCGCTTTCGGGACTTCCAAGGTCGGGGGTAAATCATCGCCTTAAAAAAATATCAGAGATTGCGA
>JAZSAR010000040.1:0-5211 GCA_045601965.1 Clostridia bacterium | reverse complement strand
CCGATTGTTATAACAACGCTGTTTGTACCGAAGTTATTTAAGTGATGATATACAGCATCGCACTTTATGCTTCCGAGATTTGATAAAAGCACGGAGCAGTAATTTATATCAACATCCGTAACCATACGGGGCATAATCCCGTGGGAATCCGCAAAGCGCAAAAGCCCCATAAAGATATGCATCAGAAACTTCGGGAAGTACTTTACCACATTCAATATATCGTCGGGATTTTTCGTTTTCTTTCCGCTTCTGGTCTTTGTGAGCCAGCTCGTTATTCCGTCGGTAATGTCGGTAAGAACCTCGTCTTCTTTTACCTTATAAATCATAAGGGTTTCTTCAGCGTGGTCGGTAAACTGTTTTTTAACGGTAAAACCGAGAGTTATATTATTTCTGTCATAAAATCTTTTGCCGGATATATACCTGTTTAAGAGCGGACGCATCTTAACCGTTCTTGCAACCGCTGCAAGAAAACAATGAAAAAGAGTAACCTTGCGTTCTCCACTCGCATTCTTCTCCGCTATATAGCGTAAAAGCTCGGTTACGTCAATTGTTTCATTAATGTAAACTTCTGCATCCGTTCTCTTTGGCATAAGATATGCCATATAATGATGCATACCGTCAAGATTTCTCACACGGACAGCATCTCTTCTATCTCCCCATTTTCTCATCTTACCCTCTCCTTATATCTCATATGGATACAACTGGTATATTATACTACATTTTTCGACATTTGTCAAATCCAAGAGAATCATTGACATATCGAGGTTTTTTAACTATAATATATCTATTCATCTTTGAAAGGAAGTTTCATATGGAACGCAATTTCCCTAAAGCAAAAATAACAAAAAAGGGCGAGCTTTCGCTAAAGGGCGGTCACCCCTGGGTTTTTGATGCCGAAGTAAAAGAAATATCCGGCTCCTGCGAAAACGGCGATTTAGTAGACGTTTTCTCGGAAAAAGACAGGTACTTAGGTACCGGCTTTATCAACGATAATTCCAAAATAAGAATACGGCTGATTTCCCGCAACGCCAACGATAAATTTGACGAGGATTTTTACCGCCGCCGTATTCGCTGGGCTTTAGAGTACAGAAAAACAGTTATGGGCGAGGATTTTTCCTGCTGCCGGTTGATTTTCGGAGAAGCGGATATGTTTCCCGGTCTCACGGTAGATAAATTTTCCGACATATTATCCGTCCAGGTTTTATCTCTCGGAACCGAAAGAATAAAGGATATGCTTTTTAAGCTTTTAACCGAAACACTTTCCGAAATGGGCTATCCTGTCCGTGCCATATACGAACGTAACGACGTTGCTATCCGCGAAAAAGAAGGACTTACCCAATACAAGGGCTTTTATAAGGCAGAAGGATTATCTGATGACCTTGACGGCCACGTAAAAATAACTGAAAACGGCATTATTTACGATGTTGACTACATAAACGGGCAGAAAACCGGCTTCTTTTTAGATCAGAAGTATAACCGCCTTGCCATAAGAAAAATCGCAAAGGGGCGAAGAGTGCTTGACTGCTTCACTCACACGGGCTCCTTTGCCTTAAACGCAGCAGCAGGAGGCGCTTCTTACGTTAATGCCGCGGATATTTCCGAGGATGCATTAACAACTGCAAGAAAAAACGCTGATCTTAATGGCTTAAACCTCGATTTCACCAAAGCCGATGTATTTGATCTCTTAACCGAAATGGAGATAAGCAAAAAATGCGATTATGATTTTATTATCTTAGATCCCCCCGCATTTACAAAGAGCAGCGCAACGGTAAAAAATGCCTACTACGGCTATAAGGAAATAAACAAAAAAGCTATGAAGCTTCTTCCGAGGGGCGGCTATTTAGCGACTTGCTCCTGCTCTCATTTTATGAAAAACGAATTATTCGTAAAGATGCTTAAGGAAGCCGCATCTGAGGCTTCTGTTTCGCTCCGCCAAATTGAGTGCCGTCAGCAAAGCGCCGATCATCCCATTTTATGGAATGTTCCCGAAACAGATTACTTGAAATTTTACATTTTCCAGATAGTATAATAAAAAAGCTTGCGATTCGGCGGTGCTTGTTAGGGATAAATCGCCCAAAAACCACGATTTTGGCACATAACTGTGTCAAAAAGTTTTGAAATAAGAAAAAAGCAAGGACATCGAGTCCTTGCTTTTTTACTCAAAAATCCTTTGGGCTTTTTATCGCATATCCCTCAAGGATTCCTTCAACTTTTTTCCTATGCGAAGGAAATTTTCTTAGGCATCTTAATATGCCGTGAAAATTTCCGAGCAAAAAACTTGCCCTCGATGGGCACAGTTTTTTCTCATAGTTCTGCACTCAAACTCGAGATTTTTGTGGTGTTATGAGAAAAAACAACGACATCGAGTCTGTTGTTTTTTACTCAAAAATTTTCACGCCCTTAAAGGGCTTTTGAAAATTTTTATCGCATTTACAGTTTTGAGTTAGGAATTTTTCGTCTTAGAGAAACATAAAAAATGCAGACATACTGGCGTATGTCTGCATTTTTTTGTGAACTATAAGCGGAAAATAACAAGTCAAAACCGACTTCTCCCTAAGAAGCACCGCCGTTATTCGCAAGCTTTTAATTTATCTAGCAATTCGCCAAGTGCCTTTTTATACGCCTCATCATCCGCCGATGTTCTTTTTTTCGGCCCCTTTATTCTTTTGCCGCTTCTTATGGCTTTTTTTGCTTCATAGCGGTCCGCCAGGAGAAAATCAATATTTTCCGCCGTATACAAAAGCCCGTCCTGGCGGATTACATATGCCCCTTTCGCAAGGCACATGGATGCAAGCCCATAGTCCTGAGTTACCACCAGATCTCCCACAGCTGCCTTATTTGCGATCACGAAATCTGCGCTGTCCGCTCCTTTATCAACGGTAATGCATACGGCATCACTTCTCCTGAATTCATGAGATGTATCTGAAAAAATCACAGATTCAATCCCGCGCCTTACGCCTTCCGTTACCGTTATATCGGTAACGGGGCACCCGTCTGCATCAATTAAAATTTTCACATTTCACCTCAGAAGAAGAAATCGTAAAGATCCGCCACATCAGCAGCATATTTATCATCCATAAAGAAGTTTACCAGCAAATTCTTCGCTTCTTTCATTTCGGAATTCTTCATAGATCTGAACATTTTCTGTATATTTTCCGCCTGTCCTTTATAATCAAAAGTGGGGTCCTCCAGATATCTTGCCATATTTCCCGCTATCGCCATGAAAAAGCTCTGTATATTCGGGTTATCTGTCCTATTCACAAGATCTCCCGTAATACCACCCATAATTCTCTGAATTTTTGCTTCACGCTCACGATTTGAAACAGATGAGCCTGTGCTGCCGTTTCCTCCTCCGCCTGTTCCGGGAGATGCAGCGCCTGCGCCTTCCATAACAAACTGTGATAAGAATATGCAGGTTTCTTCACGGCTTATTTTCTCTGTTGCATGGAAATTGCCGTTGCTGTCAGTCGTTGCCAAACCGTTTGAAAGTATTTTTTCCACGCTATCTTTCGCCCAGGATGATATTTTATCCTTTACGGTTACATTCATCGGTAATTTGATAAATTTCATAATATTATCAAGCATCACACAAACATGTTCTTTGGTAAGAACATCGTTAGGACCAAAGAGTCCGTTTCCATAGCCCTTTATGTATCCGGCATTTACAGCAGCCGCCACTTCCATATAATACCATTCATCTACCGGAACGTCTTTAAAATCAATTTTCGTCGGAGTTCTGTATCCGAATATTTTATTGATGATTTTAACCGCCTGTGCTCTTGTAAGAGAATCACCGGGGCCGAAAAGCCCGTTTCCGTAGCCTTCTATAATTCCCTTATCTACCAATTTATATATCGCTTTTCCGCCTTCTGTATTCTTGTTTACATCGCTGAATACTATGGCTCCGCTCACATTTGTGACAACTAATGCAATAACACATACCAATACCAGCATTTTTTTCATAATCCACCTCTTAATTTATCATGTTCATATATTGGGCTTTTCTCGCCGCCTTTTCCGAAGCGTATGCCGACTTTATTGTATCTATAACAGCCGTATCTGCACCTATTGCCTTAAGTTCAGCCTTCATTCCCGAAAGAATTCCGTTAACTTTGCCGTCACACTCACTCTCCAAAGCAGATGCTCTGCCTGCATATTTTGCAACAAACGCAGCTTTCGATGTACTTTTTTTCTGCTCCTTCGTTAAAGATGAATACTCGCTTCTTGCCTGTGATTCAAGCTGTCCGAGTTGTCCCGAATAATATGCCTTTAAGCTGTAAAACTGTGCAGTATATTTTTTAATTATATCGCTTGCATTTCCGGTCTTTGAAGGCTCTGCCTCCGGCTTGCTTGCCGTATCTTTACCGGGCTTTGCTGTTTCTGCAGCAGGCTTGCTTGTCGTATCCTTACCGGGCTTTGCTGTTTCTGTAGCAGGCTTGCTTGTCGCATCCTTACCTGGTTTTAGCTCTTCTGTAGCAGGCTTGCTTGTCGTATCCTTACCGGGCTTTGCTGTTTCTGCAGCAGGCTTGCTTGTCGTATCCTTACCGGGTTTTGCTGTTTCTGTAGCAGGCTTGCTTGTCGTATCCTTACCGGGCTTTAGCTCTTCTGTAGCAGGCTTGCTTGTCGCATCCTTACCTGGTTTTGCTGTTTCTGTAGCAGGCTTGCTTGTCGTATCTTTACCGGGCTTTGCTGTTTCTGTAGCAGGCTTGCTTGTCGCATCCTTACCTGGTTTTGCTGTTTCTGTAGCAGGCTTGCTTGTCGTATCCTTACCGGGCTTTAGCTCTTCTGCGGACTCTCCGCTTTCAGCATCTTCCTGCATAAATTCATCATCAGGCGTTGCTTCAACAACAACGTCTTCCTCTCCTGTACTAAATTCCATTTCACCCAAAAGTAACGCCGTCGCCTCCTCAACAGAAAGTTCCCCGCTGGCAATCATAGCCTCCTCTTCGGGTGTGAATCCTCTTGGTATATATTCTGCATATTCTTTTATCTTATTTTCCAGTTCCTTACTGTTTTCTTCTATTATTTTTTCAACGTTTTCTTTATCGTTTGTCAAAAACATATAGAGCGCTTTCAGATTGTTACGTTGCCAGATACAAAGAGCTGTAATAGCAAAAACAACTATAAGCAATATGGTTATAATCTTTTTCATCTGCATTCCCTTTCTGTTCTTATTTTACTCCTAAAGTCGGAGGCCAAGCGGTCTTAGGA
>JAZSAR010000039.1:0-8875 GCA_045601965.1 Clostridia bacterium | reverse complement strand
AGATGAGCTTTCCGGCGTGCTCGGTGAAAGAAGCGACAGCTTTATCCTTGTTTCAATGCTTGCAGGCGTTGAAATTAAAAAGCTTTCTGAAAGGTTTGGCACGGATACAAAAATTATAAGAATTATGCCCAATACTCCCGTCTCGGTGGGCGAAGGAATGATTCTTATGGCTGTAAGCGATTCTGTCACAAAGGACGAAGCGGAAGAATTTAAGCGAATTATGGCAAAGTCGGGAAAAATTGAGGAACTCCCCGAAAAATTAATCGATGCCGGTACGGCGGTATCCGGCTGCGGCCCTGCTTACTGCTTTATGTTTTTGGACGCCCTTGCAGATGGTGCTGTAAGCTGCGGTATTCCGAAGGATAAGGCGCTTGAAATGGCAATACAGACTCTTATCGGCTCGGCGAAACTTGCTAAGGAGTCTCCTTTAAGTCCGTCGGAATTAAAGGATAAGGTTACAAGCCCGGGCGGAAGCACCATTGAAGGCGTAAAAGCCTTGGAGGAAGGGGCTTTCCGTGCAACGTGTATGAATGCAGTTGTAAAGGCATATGAAAAGACGAAAAAGCTCGGTAAATGAATTTTTGAGGATGCAGATTCTGCATCCTCTTTTTAACTAAAAGTTTACAAATAAAAGAGGTCGTAATGCCTTGACATCGGGAGTGTTAAATGGTATAATTTAAAGTGTGTAAATATAGATTGTTCTGAGGGAAATAAACCCGGGCGAAAATCAGAAAACACTAAAGAAAGGGACTGATAAAAATGATGAAAAAATTACTCACATGGCTTCTTGCAATTATGCTATGCCTTGGTCTGGTACCGTCCTTTGCAGAGGGGGATGCCGTTGTTGAATCAGGCGTTGAGCTTAATGCTGTAAAAGAGGAAGAAGCAATTATCCACAATATAAAAAGCACCAAGACTTTGGACTTTGACGATGATGATTTTATCGGAAAAGCAGGTAAAGAGCTTTCGTACATAAAGTTTACGAAGATAGACATTGAAGGCGGTTCCTTCCAGTATGACGGAAAGAATACTACGTTAAATACCAGCACAAGCTATTATGTGGAAGCTGCAAGCAAAAGCACAAAAATTACCAAGTTAAGCTTTAAACCTAAAGCAGCGCTTGAAGGAACAACCACACTTAGCTATGTCGGTTGTAACAGTAAAGGTGAGACGCTCTATGAAGGCGATGTTGTTATAAATGTAACCAAAGCTGAAAAAAAGGGTGACCTTAAGGAAATTTCTTATTCTGAAAAGCCCGGTGAAAAGATTACTTTTACATCAGATGAATTTATAACCGTATGTAAAAGTGGCGGTTGTCAGAATCTTTCTTATATAATTTTTGATGTTTTGCCCGATGATGAAAATGAGGGAATACTCTACGACAAAGCGGCATCAAATAAAGAGGTAGATACAGAAACGAGTTATTATGTGAAAGGCTCCGACGAAAGCACCATAATTGATAAGGTTTTTCTTCAGATTTCGGAAGATGCGACAGAGGATTTTGACATTGAATACTCTGCTTATGATGAATCCGGCGATGTGTATAAAGGTGTTATAAATGTAGAACCTAATCCTGATGAGGGCACGGATGGAATACATTATACCGTTACCGGCAAGAGCGTATCTTTTATCGCTGATGAGTTTAATGATGTCTGCCTTGATGAGACAAAAACAACTCTTAAATATGTGAAATTCGGAACACCTGCTAACGGCACACTTTATTATATGTATGATGAAGATGAGCAGAAAACAGCGGGAAGCAAAGAGTATTACTACGAAAAATCCCCCTACATTTTTGATATATCATATGTTCCCGATGAAGACTTTACAGGAATTGACTCCGTTTCCTATACTGCATGGAGCATAGATAACGAGAGCTTTAAAGGAACTGTTGATATAACTGTTACAAAGGGTGACGGCGAAGAACTTGCCGATATAACGGAGTCCGTAGCTAATGATTCTTATCGGAATTTTACATGGAAGAAATTCAATGATGTTTGTGAAGATGCAACAGGAGAAAGCCTTGACTATCTTAAGTTTGAGCTTCCTTCTTCCACAAAGGGAACACTTTATTACAATTATTCGGACAGCAAGGCTGTTAACGAAAAGGTAGATGAGGATACAAAATATTACAGAGCCCCTGTAAAGAGCAGTGATAAAGCTATTTCCGACATAACCTTTGTTCCCAAGAGTTCTGCGACAGGAAAGGTTGAAATTTATTATTTCGGTTATACCGAAGACAGAACGGCTGTTGAAGGCAAGGTTGTAATAACGATAAAAAATGAAAACGAAGTTATAGAAGGCGAAATTGATACAATCGTTTACGATGCTATGCCTGGGGACAAAATAAAGATAGATGAAGGTGACGTTTACAGGGCATGCCGAAATGCAAATATTGATTACAGCTATATAAAATTTGCATCCGTTAATGTTGCAGATGTATATACTATATACAGCGGAACTTCAAAAGCAAGTACTTCTACCAAGTATAACAGCGACAGCATTGAAAAGCTTTCTGTTCAGGTAAATAAAAATGCGGAGGAAAGCTTTGATATAGCTTATACGGCTTATGTTACAAGCGATGAATATTATAAAGGTTATATAAGCATAAATCTGGATTCTCCGGATGATGAGTATGACATTTATTATGAAGTAACAGGCGAAAGTGTTGCATTTACGGCTGCTGACTTCAGAGATATCTGCAAGAATGAACTTGGTACAACTCTTTCCTATGTAAAGTTCAAGCTTCCTTCAGATGGAGTTCTTTACTATGACTATGAAGATGAGGACGGAGAGAAGGAGAAGGTTTCTGCAAAAACAGAGTATTACTATTCAAAAGAACCTTATCTTTACAATGTATCATATGTTCCCGAAGCAGACTATAAGGGATATGTTTACATTGATTATGAAGGCTTTGTGAAAGGCGACGACAGCTTTTTAGGAACTGTAACAATTTATGTAAATACTTCGGATGTGGAAGAAGCAAAAGACATTGATTTTGGATCAATAAAGAATACATCCTATAAAAGGTTTTCTGATTCATCATTTAAAACCGCTTGCTCAAAAGCAACAGGAGAAACCCTTTCCTATGTAAAGTTCGATCTTCCTTCTTCAAACAAGGGAACTCTTTATTACAACTATTCCGCAAGCAAGGATGATAACGAAAAGGTTTCTGATTCAAAGAGATATTATGTAAGCGAAGAAGATTACATAAAGAATATAACCTTCGTTCCCAAATCGGGATCCAAGGGTGAAGTAAGCATTTCATATACAGGCTTTACTAAGGATGATACACGCTTTACCGGTGAAGTGATAATTGATGTTACGGCTCCTGCTACAACTTCAAAGGACGAAGAGGAGGATGACGACTCTCCCTCATCAATTACATATAGCGGAGATAAGGGTAAGGAAATAAAATTTGACGCTGAGGACTTTTATGATATCGCAGATAAATATAACGGCGAAGAGCTTTATCATGTAGAGTTTACCCTTCCTTCTTCAAGCAGCGGTGTACTCTATTATGATTATGGCGGAAGCGATGAAGCCAAGATTAAAGAAACCCATGAGCTTTTCTATGACGATGAGGATGAAATGCTTCTTTCTGAGGTAAGCTTTGTTCCTGCAAAAGTGGGAAAAACCACCATTAAGTACACGGCATATACCGAGGATGATGAATATACGGCAACCGTTGTAATTACTGTAAAGACAAAAGAAGGCACTGATAACTTTTCTTATAGAAATAATTACAAAAAGGGACAGTTCAGTGACGTTGATGAAAATGAGTGGTATGGCGCAAACGGCACTCAGAGTGTAATGAATGCATATCGCTACGGTCTTATGCAGGGTAACGGAGACGGAACATTCAATCCTAAGGGAAATATGAAGGTTTCGGAAGCTCTTACAATTGCGGCACGTATTCACGATACATACTATAACAATGAGACAGAGTTTGAAACTGATGGAAAGAACTGGTATGATGATTATGTTACATATGCTCTTAACGAGGGAATTATAAGAAAGAGCGATTTTGCAAGCTATGAAAAGACTATTTCCCGTGAAGAAATGGCATATATCTTTGCAAACATCATTCCTTCCGATGAGCTTGACGAAATCAATGAGATAGAGACTCTTCCTGATGTTGATGAGGAAAATGATTACTTTGACGATATTATCTTCCTTTATCAGGTGGGCGTTCTTACCGGTAATGATGCAAAGGGAACATTCCTGCCAAAGAGCAATATTTCAAGAGCTGAGGTTTCCGCAATTATAGTAAGACTTATTGACGAAGATTCCAGAATCGAAAAAGAATTTGAATAACAAAAAAGGCGGTTGCATTGCAACCGCCTTTTTACATCTGTTTTTATTACGCCATCAAAGCAAAGTATAACCAGAGGACGGAATATCTGTCCTTTAAATCCTTTGCATAAAGTGTGGCGTTTTTAATTTTTTCTTCTCCGTAGAGGCTTTCAAATTCCTTTATGTCAAGACCGATGCTTTCTATAAGGGTTAAAAGCTCGGCACTTGACGGAACTTCGGATAAAACATTTACTATTTCGCTCCATTTTTCCTTGTATACGGGCAATTTGTCTTCGTTATACCAGCCAAGCTTTTCCTGAAGGGAGATAACACCCTCTGCGGCAGATAAATAAATTTCTCTTATTTTATTTGCCCATTCATCCTTTGAGAAAGTGCTTTTTGCCTTTACTTCGGAAAGGGATATAAGCTCCTCGCGCATTTTTTCTGTGCAGTAGGCAGAATAAAGTACATCCGTTCCGTGCATAAAATAAGGCTCGTTCTTCATTATTCCGATAACCTCGAAAAAGTGGGACATATGATGCTCGCTGCCCGAAGCGGGGCGGGAATTTCCAACATATGCCATGGCGATGCCGACTCCGACCAGGGCTTCCATCAGCTTTTTAACCGCATCGCTGTCACGGCTTAAAAGAGCAGAACCCAAATCTTTCACCGAAAGAAGCATATCAAAGGTTAAATTATATACATAGTCACATATGTATTCGCCGTTTACCACATGGCTGAGCTTCCAGTCATTTAAGCAGGAATATTTTCCCACAATATCACCAAAACCTGATTTTATCATATCAAGAGGTGCGTTTTTCAAAACTTCGGTGTCCGCATAAATTACTTCCGGAACATGGGCGTTATAGGTAATCTTCATATTGCCTATTATCATTGCCGCGCCCTTTGATGCATAGCCGTCCATAGAGGGGGCTGTTGCAACGATGTGATAGGGGATTTTTCCTTCAAAGCTTACATATTTGCATAAATCCTGAATAACGCCACTTCCGATGCCGATGATAAGGTCGGTTTCCGGCAAAAGTGCAGAGGTAAGTCGCTCTATTGCATCTTCATTGGGAACAAGAAGGTCATCGGGGAAAATATAGGTTTTGAAATTCTTGCCCGAAAGCGCTGCTTCCACTTCTTTGCCGTAAGCCTTGTAGGTGTTTTTGTCGCAGGCAACGGTGATTGTTTCATAGCTTTTTACAGACTCCGTAATTCTCTTTGCGGCATCCTTTTCTATGAAAACGTCTTTTATATCGCAGCTATGCTCCTTGCCGCAGGAGCAGGTAAAGGTTTTTAAAAGTGATTTAATGTCCATAATTTTCTCCTTATAAAAGATGAGCTGCAAGGCTCATAAAATCTCTGTAATCGTCAACCTTTATAAATCCGAAATCCGACTTGTAAACGGACTCGTCGTTTCCGCCCTCGCCGTAATCGTCACCGAAGAAAATTACTTCTTCGTGGGCAATGCCCTTTTCTTCGCAGTATTTTGAAAGGGCATAGTATTTGTTATAGGGCACAGGCGCCATATCAAAGGATGAAGAGCCGCCCACAAATACGTTGTATTCGGAGAAAAGGTCACACACTTCCTTGTAAAATGCGCGACGGCGTTTTCTATCGGGGTCAAAGGCAAGCTTGTCTTCCTGCTTTGCCTTTGTTCCGAGAAGGGGGAATGTTACACAGCCGGAGGAGTGAAATTCCACATTGTCGCCTGCATACTCGGTAAATCCGTGCTTTTCGCGAAGAAAAGTAATCTTTTTTTCACACTCTTCCTTGTCGCAGGGGGTTACTATATCATAAACAAGCTCCTGAGTTTTGGTTTCGGGGTTGTATTTTGCATACTGCATTCCGTAATTTCCGATTACATCAATGGGAAAAGAGTCCATCTGATTGAAAATGCGGTCGGATTTCCCCGCACCCACCATAACAAGGGTGTATTTTTCAGAAAGCTTAAATAAAAAAGCCCTGTATTCCTCCGAAAGCTTTGTTTTATGCTGGGTAAGCGTGCCGTCTAAGTCAAACGCCAGAAGTTTTATAGCCATAGTAATGCATCCTTTCTTGACACAAAATAAAATTACGAGTATAATTATATCACTTAATTTAAAAAAAATCAACATCAGCGGAGTGATTTTGTGGAGCGCAAAATTTTGCATATGTCTTCCTGTCGTGAAAATGTGATTGAAGAGCTGTCCGGAATGATAAGAAATCTTGGTCGCAGATGCGGCAGTGCTCTCTGGGGCAAAAGATTTGCTCCTGAGGAAGATGTGAAATCCTTACTGTATCTTGATTCCGGCGGAAGAGGGAATCTCGGCATAATGACAAAAAGTATGGATGCGGACTATATAGAGTTTTTATTCTTTCCTGAAGAAACAGAAAAGCCCCTCCTTCTCATATCGGAAATTCTGAAAACAGAGTATGTTGGTGGGGAATATATTTATAAAAGCAGTGAAAAAACTAATAGAACTCTTGGTGAAAGGATAAAGGTACTTGATACCTTCAAGGAAAAAGTCAGCTTTTTTCAGATAAACGAAACGCCTTTTGAATGGACCGAGGTTTATTCAGGCAGGATAAGCGAAGCTAAGCGTAATGTGACAAACGGAAGCTTTTCTGAGGGCGGAATGGAGAGTCTTTTTTCAAGTGATGTTCCCGATGTTATAATTTGCGATGCTTTTTCTAAAAACGGTGCCCTTGCAATTCTTATTGAAAAGCTGGGTAAGCCGAAGGCTGTCCACATCATGAATGCGGAAAGAAATATCTATGCTCCGTATAAGGCAATGGAGAAAGATGTTTTTATTGAAACCGAGGAGTTTATCAAGGAATCTTTTATGGCAATATGCCTCTGGCTTTCCGATTGTAAAGAGGAACGGTGCCGGGATATGCTTTATGAAAATTTTAATTTGCTCAGGCGCGGCGAAGATTTGATTACCCGCACAGAACAGAGGTTTATGCATGTAAAGAGGCGTAAAAGGGGGATAAAAAGTGAGCATTGAAATAAAACTTGACAGGGATTTTTCTTTAAGGCACACTTTCGACTGCGGTCAGTGCTTCAGATGGAACGAAAATGAGGATGGTTCCTATACCGGAGTTGCATCAAAGCGGGCTGTCAATATTTTCTATGACGGCAATTTTATTAAAATAGACGGCGCAGAAAAAGAAGACGAAGCTTTCTGGAAGGGCTATCTTGACATAGAAAGAGATTACTCTGCCATAAAAAAACGTGTTTCAAAGAATAAAGTAATGGAAGATGCTGTTGCCTTCGGAAGCGGAATAAGAATACTTAAGCAGGAATTTTTTGAAAGCCTTATGTCCTTCATAATATCGCAAAGAAGCTCTATACCGAAAATCAAGGGCTGCGTGGAAAAAATCTGCAGAGCATATGGTGAGGAGCGGGAGCTTTCGGGCAAGGTTTACTATACATTTCCCGACGCAGAAGCGCTCCGCGATGTAAAGGAGGCTGACTACGCTTCCTTTGGCGTAGGTTACCGCGCAAAGTATCTTGAAAAGGCGGTTTCCGACATTCTTTCGGGAAAAATTGATGAAGGGAAAATCCGCACACTTAAAACTTCTGATGCAAGGGGAGCTCTGCTTGATATTTTCGGCGTAGGCAACAAGGTGGCGGATTGTGTGCTTTTGTTCTCCCTTTCCCGCTTTGACTCTTTTCCTGTGGATGTATGGGTGAAAAGAGCCATGGACGAGTATTTCGATGGTGCCGACGGGTATGGACTTTTCGGAGAAGATTCTGGCTTTGCACAGCAGTATCTTTTCTATAAAATGCGAAACGGAAATTAATAAAGGTATCAGGCTTTGCCTGATACCTTTATTTTTAATCCGGGAATAAGAAAAAGAGCCGGAAGGACAATCATGATTATGTAAAATGTCATGGCGGGAAGGCTTTTTGACGAGAGCGGATTTTCCGGCAATGTGACATAGGCAAGGAAAGAAGATAAAAAAGCGCAGAAGGTCTTTCCCAGGATATATTTTTTTACAGATAAATTCAAAGGCGCAAAGCAGGAGAGGGTTTGCATATGTACACAAATACCGTTAAAGGAAAGAAGAAATACTGAAAGGATAATTCCTGTGTTCGTTTCCGGCATGGATAGCACGCCGCCGGTTACTTCCAAAAGTCCGAAAATAAAGCTTTTAATCGTACCTTCCTTAATGAGCGTAGAAAGCACCGCCGATATTACGGCAAAAACAATGAAATTTCCACATATCAACGCCATTGAAGAAAGGCTTTTAGTAATGGACTTTGTGAAAAGAGAAGGGATAGCATCAGGGATAGGTGCAACCTTTTCGGAAGATTTTGAAAAAACAATCTTTTCCCGTCCTACTCCGGATAAAAGCCCTGCAATAATAGAAGCAAAAATATGGAAAAAATAAATTAAAAGTCCTGCTTTGAAGGATGAAAAGCAACCGACGCCCAATGTGCCGAGGACAAACATCAGCCCTGCATTATTGCAGAAAACAGGGAGACGTTCAGCTTCGGATGCAGAAATTTTTTTATCCCTGTAAAGCTCTGATGCCATAATTGCGCCTGCGGGAAACCCGCCTAAAAGTCCTGCGATAACGGCGGGGC